>CAZPEW010000289.1:0-3353 GCA_964585695.1 uncultured Lachnospiraceae bacterium | reverse complement strand
AACCGCAGCGCGCTTGAGGCGGTTATTGACAGGGGCGTACAGGCGGCGTACAGCCAGTCCATGTATGTCATTATTGACTGGCATATTCTTTCGGACGGAAATCCGAACCAGTATACTGCAGAGGCAAAGGATTTCTTTTCAAGGATGTCCCTTAAGTATGCAGGCTACGGCAATGTCCTTTATGAAATCTGCAACGAGCCGAACGGCGGTGTCTCCATGCAGGATATCAAAACCTATGCGGATCAGATCATTCCGGCAATCCGTGCAAATGATGCATCAGCTGTTATTCTTGTGGGAACACCGAACTGGTCGCAGTATCCGGACGAGGCATCTGCATATCCTGCAGCGCAGCCCGCGAATGTGATGTATACACTGCATTTCTATGCCGGCACACACAAGGATGACATCCGGAACAGACTTATAAAGGCAAGAGAACTGGGGGTTCCGGTTTTTATCTCGGAGTACAGCATCTGTGATGCTTCCGGAAACGGCGGCACAGATCTTTCTTCAGCGGCACAGTGGAAGCAGCTGATCAGTCAGTATAATATTTCCTGTATTGCCTGGAGTCTCTGCAATAAAGCGGAAACCTCAGCGCTCCTTAAGACTTCCTGCAGCAAGGTTTCCGGCTTTACGGATGCAGATCTCTCGGAGACCGGTCTTTGGGTAAAACAGATGATTTCCGGAAGGTAAGACATGCTGTATGATAAGGATATCCGTGAGGGACTGTTCTCCTATCTGGAGGACCTCTGCGGAAAGGTCAGAATTATTGAGGAAAAAAATATGGGAGCCTCCCGGGCAGATGCAGTCATGATTACCGGGGAGGATTTCTGCGGGATAGAGATTAAAAGCGATGCGGATACCTATACACGGCTGAAAAGCCAGATCGGTGATTATGACCTCTATTTTGACAGAAACTGTATTGTAGTCGGATCGCGTCATGCGCTGCATGTACGGGAGCATATCCCGGAATGGTGGGGTATCATCACAGTGGATGAGGTGGATGGCAGGCCGGATTTTTATCTTATGAGGAAACCGGAAAAAAATCCGCGGCTTGTGCTGCTTAAAAAACTGAGTCTCCTGTGGCGGCCGGAGCTTGCACACATTCAGTCGCTGAACGGTCTGCCAGCCTATAAATGGAAGAGCAAACGTACCGTGATGGAACTGATCGCATCGCGTATTCCCTATGATGTTCTGAGACCGCAGATGAGCGAGGAGCTTTTCCAGCGGGACTATACAGCCATCCAGGAAACGATCAATAAATTCCGCACGGAGGAAGAGGGACTGAAGCCGCGCAGGAAAAAACGGAAAATCCGGCGCCGGAGCGGCAGCACAGGACACCCGGATCTCCATGTCAGTCATATAATACGGCATAAAAAACGAAAGTAGGATGTATGGTATACACAATCACCTTTAACCCATCCCTGGACTATTTTGTATGGATGCGGAATTTTGAACTTGGGAAAACCAACCGTACCTTTAAGGAACGTATGGCACCCGGCGGGAAAGGCATCAATGTGTCGGTCATGCTGCATTCGCTGGGGATGGAATCAGTTGCCATCGGATTTACCGCCGGCTTCATCGGGAAGGAAATTGAACGGCAGATCAAGGCATCCGGTATTGTACCGGAGTTTATTCCGTGCGAGGGCTGTTCCAGGGTCAATGTAAAGCTGGAAAATTTTGAAGGAACGGAAATCAACGGAATCGGCCCTGAGATTACCGCAGAGAATCTGGCAGCGCTTTACCGCAGATTTGACAGCATGCAGGACGGGGACTGTCTGGTATTGGGCGGTTCGCTGCCCAAATCCGTACCGGATACGATCTATAAGGATATTCTGCAGCATCTGCATGCAGATGTTTCCGGCAAAAAGGCACTTTACGGGGATGACAGCGCAGAGGAAACATCACAGGACGGAAAGCTGCAGGGACGCAAAATCCTGACGGTTGTTGACACCAGCGGACAGCAGCTGCTCGATGTGCTTCCGTATCATCCGTTTCTTATCAAGCCGAATGTAGACGAGCTGGGAGAGGTGTTTCACAGGGAAATCTATTTCCGGGACGATATTGAAAAAAGCGCGAGGCTTCTCCAGGAAAAGGGCGCTGAAAATGTACTGGTTTCCATGGGAAGCCTGGGAGCTATCATGATTGACGCATACGGAAAGCTGCATGAACTCAGAGCACCCAAGGGTCATCTGATCAGTTCGGTCGGTTCCGGTGATGCCATGGTTGCAGGTTTTATCTATGGCTATCTCAATTATCATGATTATGAAACCGCCTTCCGGTACGGTGTTGCTGCGGGCAGTGCCAGTGCATTTACAAGCAGTTTTGCGGATAAAAAAGCAGTAGAAGAGCTGTATCAGAAATTCTGGGAACATTCGGATGAAACTGTGAATTAGAGGAATGGGCAAAAATGCATTTTATTTCACGGAATATCTGATTGACGTGACTGAAAATGCTTTGTAGAATAGTTTGTGTGTTAAAAATTTCTCAGAAATGAGGAAAAATGAACGGAGGAAAGCATGGAAGAAAATTTCAAAGAAGGTGTTCTGAAAGGTTTTCAGGAAGTATTCGGAGACATTGACGGTGTTCAGGTATATTTTGCACCGGGCAGAGTCAATCTGATCGGAGAGCATACGGATTATAACGGCGGACATGTTTTCCCTTGTGCACTGACCATCGGTACCTATGCGGCAGCAAGAAAAAGAACAGACAGGAAGCTCCGTTTCTATTCTGTGAATTTATCCAAAAACGGTGTGACCGAGACTGCGCTGGATGATATGCATCCTTTAAAGGAAGACAGCTGGACTGCCTATCCGAAGGGTGTGATCTGGGCCTTTGCAAAGCGCGGAATGGTACCGGAAACCGGAATGGACATGGTTGTTTACGGCAACATACCAAACGGTTCAGGGCTCTCCTCCAGTGCATCGCTTGAGGTGCTTACAGGCTATATTCTCCGCGACCTGTATGGCTTTGATGTGACCAATCAGGATCTTGCACTGATCGGTCAGTATTCGGAGAACAATTACAACGGCATGAACTGCGGCATCATGGATCAGTTTGCAAGTGCCATGGGCAAAAAGGACAATGCGATTTTCCTGGACACAGCCACACTTAAGTTTGAGTATGCGCCGGTTGTTTTAAACGGTATGGAGATTGTCATTACCAACACCAATAAAAAGCACAAACTGGTTGGATCCGCATACAACGACAGAAGAAAAGAATCAGAGGAAGCTGTAAAAGAGCTCCGCAAGGCTGTTGATATTCATGCACTCGGCGAGCTTTCGGATGCAGATTTTGAGAAATATAAGAGTGTGATTCAGGATCCGGTTGTTTTAAAGAGAGCAAAGCATGCTGTA
>CAZPEW010000288.1:0-3362 GCA_964585695.1 uncultured Lachnospiraceae bacterium | reverse complement strand
AATCTTTAATTTTAGCAATATGCCCTTGCTCATTTAATTCAACTTCAGATGCAGTCGCTGTAATCCCATTATTGTATGCAAAAAACATTTGAGGTCTATTATTAATTGTTTTCCAGAGCCCTTTATTGACACTTCCTTTAAATTGTAAAAACGTTCTTACATTCTGCTCAAATAACTTTTGTCCAAATTTTTCATATATAGCTACTAAAAGATTGCCATTTAAGCATGTTAAATATGAAGAATATTCATCTGAGTTGGTTTCTATTGGCAAGCATGGTAAATCAACTTCTACTTCAAAGCCTCCACCTGTATGAGTTGAAAGAAAAATTTTATATAAATATTCGATGTCAATTACTAAAAATTCTGTTTTAATTCCTTGATTCTCTTCTGATGGTAATTCTAACAAGTTTCTTGTAGCTTTACCATCCGTAATAATAATAAGTTTTAACTTTTTAATTTTATTTTTCGCATAATAGTCATATATATTATATGACATTGAATGATGCTCATAAGCAGGATCCATTTGGTGGAACAATCCATCTAAACTTTGGATAAAAAAAGATTTTAGTTTTTTAAATTTTGATTCAATTTGACTCATGGTTAATGTTTGAATAGAATCTTCTTGATTAAAATGATGTACCAAAAGAGAGAAAATTTGACGTTCTTCGTCATAATCATATCCGTAAACTTCCAAGCCTTTTTTATTATAATCTGCAACAGTATAGTTTGTAGATAAATCTCCAATAGAAACTAATTCTTCACATACATTTTCAAAAAAAGCTTGTGCTTTTAGTAAGCCTCTACTTTCTGCATCTGAAAATATAGATTGCAAAAAGTCTTCGTGAAATTCTTCCAAAGTAATCATACTAATCCCTTAGATTGTTGAGGTTGACCTCAAATTGTTTACATTTTAATAAATCAATTTTATATTTAACTTGTACTATATCATGGTGCAATTCGATAGGTGTTATTTTTGGAAACTCTTTACTAATTTCATAGGCGTGAACAACATCTGTAATAAAAGAGTATAACTCATGCTTTTCATTTGGAAAATATCCATATTCTAATAATTTTTTTTCAAATAAGTCTCTAACTTCGAAAGCTTCATCTTTTAGATATTGGTTAATATCACTAATTAAATCTAAGATAGTTTTTCCATTTTCACATTGTGATATCCCATAAACTACTAAAAATAATTTTTCTTTTTCACTATAAAGCTGATATGCTGAAGATATTGTAACAATAGGTGCTTTACTTGTTCTATAAGTTTTTACTTCTAAGATTTTATCTGAAAGTAAAAAATCTTGTTTATCAAAATCTGGTCCAACCCAAGAAAAAATGGAATCTTTAATTCCAGCCTTTGGAATTACAAAATCAAGCATACATTCTAATTCACCAAATAGCCCCATTTGTGTTTCAATACTAAACTCATGTCTACTTTTTAATTTCAGAAATTGATGCCATTTTGTGATTCTTTGTTCAATAATATCTATCAAAAAAGCTTCATTTTTTTCTCTCAAAACAACATCTATCAAGTCTTTACACAAAGCGAAAAAAATATCTAAATATTCATCTGGGTGCTCTAAAAACAAAATAAGTTCACTCTTGTCGTTTGTACTTCGTCTCGTGATTGAAATACCTTTTAAGTCATTGACATAAGATTGATTTGTATGATTTAAGAAGTTGAGATTTACATAAAAACCATAGCGTCCGCCCATATCTTTTAGCCAAAATAGACTATGAAGCTCTACACCATTAACACGCCTTTGAGAATTAGGGGGCATTTCATCCCACGGATAACTTGCTTTAATCATCTGAATCCATTTCTTCCAACTCCCTAATAAGAACTGTATTCATAGTATATTCCACTGTTTGGGTATTATCCAATCCATTATTAGGGAAACATACTCCAAAAGCAGGTAAAAACTTTACAAATTCTGTATTTAAAATATGAAGCATCAAAATCGGTTTTTCAAGCTTTTCTCTTATATATTGTGTTTGCTCTCTTGGTTTTGTAAAAGACTTACTCTTTAGTTTTTCAATATCAGTGTCACTAAGTAAAACTATTTCAGGTAATCCCGATGAAATTTTTCGTTGCCCAATTTCATAATAATCATTTTTTTCAGTATAGCTCGTTCTCATTTCAGTTTTAATACTAATAATATCAATTTTACATTCTAAAGATGTTCCCGTATATAAAACTACATCCCATTTTGTATCAATTGTGTCGGCATATTTTTGAATGTGCCTTATAGGCATTAATCCATATATTCCTTGCCCATCCCATGTTTTAAAATTTTCAAGAAAATCAGATACTATGGATCTATCAATATCTTTCCAAATATATTTACCAGAATCTATTTTTGAAATTTTTTTGATTAGATTTTCTATTACTGTAAAGTTAAATTCATGTATCTTTAAATCTTTAGAAAATCTAACAGTTTCTTTTAAATGACCATTTAGATTCATTGAATGAAGAAATCTTTTTGTATTTTTGAGTTTATTTTTAGCAGTAATTTGCAATAGACTATCAGGATGTTGCCTGACAGCCAACCCAAAATCAAGTGGTGTTCGCTTAGAGGATGCCATCAATCTCAAGTTTTGTATTAAATCCTCAGTTGCCTCTATAATTTGTGTAAAATTATCCATCATTTCATCTGTCATATAAATTTTACATAAATCTTCATATCCATCTCTATAGCCAAACCAACGTCCCATCTGCATTAATGTATCATAAAAAATTGTATTCCTCAAAAAATAGCTAACACTTAAGCCTTCGAGTGTAAAACCTCTTGCAACACTTGTACCGCCCACAACAATTGCATTTGTTGGTCTGTCTTTACGATACTCTAACTCAATGGTTCTTCTTTGATGCACTTCTCTCACAATAATAGTTTTTGTTGAGTAATGTAATTGCTCTTTAATTTCATCCCAACAAAACTCAATATTCATATAATATTTTTCAAAAGTTACTCGTAAATCTTGTATATTTAAACTTTGTTCTTCAGCATTTTTTAATAAAGCATATGAAGATATATCTGATTTAAGCAATGATAGATAATTTTCAACTAAAAGAGATAGTTTTCTGTGTACATCTGTAAAACGTGTAGCATGAATTAACATGCTATTGTGTTTTGCCTCCTGCCCCCTTCTCCATCTTATTGCAATATTTAATAAAAATACTCTAATAGCCTCTAAAATACTTGTGGGAAGAATTTGTGGTGTAAAATCTTTTTTGTGTCCTAAGGGTAAAGGGGCTTTCTCGTCTTTTGACGGAATTGAAATCAAATATTTTTTTTCTGATTCAATAGAGCCACTTGCAAATTCAACCAAGCAGCCAAGCCAATATCTTCTAAGCTCAA
>CAZPEW010000287.1:0-3380 GCA_964585695.1 uncultured Lachnospiraceae bacterium | reverse complement strand
ACTATCTAGCTTTTTTGATAATTCTGATTATTATATTTATGAAAATGTTAAACTTGGAGATACTGAAATTGGAGGCTTTATAAAAGCTAAAACTGAAGGATACTCATTAAATGGGAAATCATTTACTATTAACAATAAACTTTCTACAGCCGCTTTTTCAGATTAGGGATATATTTCTGAATTTATTAATGATTTAGTAAATAATAAAATAAAAATTAAAGCAGGCCCAAATGCTGGAAAAACTATATATGATTTAGTATTAGAAAAAGCTAATTCTACGGAGTACAGTTTATTAGGAGTAGAAGATACTCAATAGGATTATGTATCTAGAAAGCACGTTGTAGGATTTACTAGACCTAAATTTGAAGTATCTTAGAAAGTAAAAGATATCTAGGAAAGATTTTCTGATATAGTACAACCATTAGATATATCTTCTATAATTATTAATTCTTAGGAACAATTAGATTCTATTGAATTAGAATATGCTAAAGAATGTGCTAGAATAGTTAATAAATCTACCGAATATTCACAATATGCTTTTGTAGATAATAAAGGTAATTTGATTCTTTCGGAAGAAAATCCTATATTTGAGGGAGAAATTATTCAAACTTCAGATAATAATATTAGTATTGATGGTGTAAATTATGAAGTTAGAATAGATTCTTCAGAAATTACTTTAAATCCTTTAGATTAGAATAGTTCTCAAGCTGGAGAATTAAACTTTAATTTATAGGATACTGAAGTAGTTCACTTTACAAAAAATGCTAATAGTCCTTCTGGAATTGTGTTTAGTAATAAACTACAAAAAATAATAGAACATGAAAATAATCCATTACTTTCTGAAGTAGAAACACAAATTATGGATACTGAAGATATTAATATATTAAGGCCATTAGCAGTACAAAAAGTAAAAATAATGGTAGATACATTAAAATAGTATATAGCTAAAAAACCTACATCAAAAAATAGTATTATTAAAGGACTACAAGGTAACTCGGAAATAGTAGAATAGATTAAAAACTATTTAAATAATTCTGAAGTAGAAGAAGATTTATCTTGTAAAAGTATAATTGTTAATATAGAATAATGGCAGCAAAATGTGCATGGAATGGTGGGCAATCTTTACTTGAAAAGGTTGCCGACCTTTCTACTTCTATAGATGAGGCTAGAGGAAATAAATCTGATAGACAAATCATATAGGAGTTTAAGAAAGGTATTATAAGTTAGATTAGACAAGAAGTAGAAATTAATATAGAGGAACTACCAGAATAGCTTCCTGATATACTTGAAGAGCTTTCTTTTATATTAGATGATGATACTAATTTACCAGAACCCGATGAAATAATGTCTTGGTTCTAGACTAATTTAGATGTTGCAGAAAAACTAGAAAAATCAATGGAAACAGAAGATTTAAATAAACCTAGTGAAGAGCAACAAATAAAAGAAGAGTTTGATAGAGATTTTATGCATTAGGCTTTTGGTATTTCACAAAATGCCAGAAACTTGTTCACTGGATTTGCTAATTCAGTAGCAATTGATTCATTTATTTTTTCTGGAAAAGATCATAAACATATAAATAAAAATAGTTACGATTTTGATGTAGCAGTAAGAAATGCTCAAAAAGATTTATTAAAAACTATAGTTAAATATATTAGAGATACTTACTCTACTAATGGAGTGGTAACTGATAGTACTATAAGTAAAATAGTATCTAGAAATAATGAAGAGGATTATAATGACTTATTAATCATACTTAGAGGAGTAAATTCTGAAGGAAAGAAAAAATAGGTAATACTAAATAATGCTACCTTGCGTAGGATTACTAAGTATTTTGGAAATTTATTTGAAAAGCCAGAAAACTTAGATAAATTAGTTTCTGATATAATAGACCCAAATAAAAATATAACTGCTGACACTAAACAAAAAGTTTAGTCTAAAGTAAATGCCTATAATTCATGGATTCTACTAAATAATTTTGATAAATTCTTCAAGAAAACTTTTAGTGATTCTATAAATATTAATTATAATAAGACACAGTTTACTCCTGGAAGATACAGTTTTACTTCAAAAGGAACTAAACTTTATAGTACTTGGAGAACTACTGATGAAATATTTTTGGATAAAGAAATTAATAATGTTACTTAGTTTATTATTAGTTCTTTACCTATGCTAAATTATAATGGAGACAAACTTCCTAATTAGTATTTAAAATTTTCTGATTTTACTAATTTAATAACTGCTAAAATTAAGCATTTGCAAAATCTTCCTGTAACAGACAAAGATATTGCTAATTTTAGTAAGGTCAAACAAATACTTAACAATTTAAGGGCACAAACTAATGATACTACTTTAAAAGAGGTAATTAAAGTTATTTCAGACTCAAAAATAGAATCATTTCATGATTTAATTATATATTCTAGGGAAAATCCTGAAAAATATTGGAGAACAATATTCTATTTATTAGGAAATGATAATGTATATAAAACATTAGGATTAGGAAATAATAATAATGAAAATTCAAGTATCCATACTTTTACAACAACTGATAAGAATGTAATACAAACTATTAATAGACAATTGTTTAATGGAAATACTTCACTAGCTAATGCTATTGATAATGATGGTGGGGATGAACTTAATTTTCTAGCATATATTACATAGTCAATAGATTCGATGTATGAAGCACAATATGGATAGTATTATCAAGGAGAAGATTCTGATTCAGATTCAATAAAAGTTCAATCATTACAATCTACTTTTATTACTTCTAGAAGAAGAGCATTAATTAGAAATATTCAAGCTATTAACAGCCAAAAGAGAATAAATTATAAACAATATAAATCTGATTTTAATATAGTATTAAATACTACTGAATATTCTGAAGATAAAACTAAAGTTGATTCAGTTGATTTTGATTTGCAAGTATCTAAGGCAAATACAATTCATGTTAAAACAGATTCTCTTGGGAAAACATATTTTTCTATAAATAAGTCACCATTAGATATAAATACTTTATCTGATGATGTGTTAAAAATATCTTAGTTTGTATACCATATATTGGGGGTAAATATAGCTTCTGATAATTTTTTAAATGCCTATGCTGATATCAAAGCTAGTAATGTTCAATTAGTAAAGAGTCAATGTTTTACTGATATGTTGACATTATCTTCCTCTATACTAACAAAAATGGCTATATAGAATGAATTAATTGGGCAAGTTGGTACTAAAAAAGAATTATAGGAAAAAATAAATACAGTATTGAATGGAGCAAGTTCTGATTTTAAACCAGGAGTAAATAGTTTATTAGGAGAAATTGAATTAATTTCTAGTAATAGGCTCCCAGTAATGAAAACTCTCGCAGACATAACTGCATATCTTGA
>CAZPEW010000286.1:0-3443 GCA_964585695.1 uncultured Lachnospiraceae bacterium | reverse complement strand
ATAACCGCCGGCATTGCCGCCGGGACCCGCGCCCGGGCCGCTGCGACGCGGCTTGTTGCCGTAAGGCTTCTTGGGGCCGCGACCATCGGCATTGCGATGCCCGCTGGGGCCGGTATCCACGGCAGCCTGCCTGCAGCTGGATGCAGCCATCCCTAATTTTGCAATCCAGGAGTTTCCGTCTTTCTATCATCAGGGCAATGAGAGTGCCATGACAAAGGAGCCGCTCAAGGAGGAAGAAGGATATATCCTGATCCCCGACGCTCCGGGCATCGGTATTGAGCTTGCAGATGACATCTGCCAGAAGTTCCCGGCAAAACAGCGCAGTATATCCGCGCAGACCGCGTATGACGGATCGGTATATGACATCTGAAGCGCAGTTCTATCTGCGCGGCGGCGTGGAAGCGTGCTTCAGGGCAGTCAGAAACAGAATCAGGCCTGCACCTGTCAGGATGTGGCCGATTCCCGCGATCCCGGAAACTGCGGCATCAGCACCTGCGGAGAGCTGTATTCCGCGTACCTGCAGGATTCCGCGGACAGCCAGCATGACTGCTGTAAGCGGAACGCCGATATTGTATACGACGCAGAATATCCGGAAATTTCTGTCTCCGTCAAGATCAATGCGGTCAGAGAACAGAGCTGCCAGTAAAAATACCATCATGCCCAGCATAAAGAGATGCGCATGAACCTTGCCAAGCGCAGTAACGCCGGTAAAGTTATTCCATTTTGTAAACTCACGGTAAAAGACGCCGCCGACCATAGCCGCAGCTGCATAAATCATGGAAGTGTTTAATAATTTTTTCATCGATTTCTCTGACCTCCTGCTTGAAGTGTTAATTTCCGTTTAACTCCAGTATATCACAGAGGATATTCCTGCTGCACAGGTACAGGAAATTTATTATTCTGCCGCAGCGGATATCATGCCATATCAAATTTAAATTCCGGAGAATTTCTGTTCTATCTGAGCATGGAATTCTCCGGGATTATTTTTTAAAAGCAGCATTCTGTCGGCAAGCTGATTATATACAGAATCTCCTGATCCTGTTCCTTGCAGAACATGATTTTAAATGAATTCTATGCATTCTGCGGATTGAAAACAGGCGGTATCCGTGGTATACGTTTATGAGGCCGGTACTGTAAGGGAAAATACTGTACGGAAGTACGGCCTTACAGATGAAGCCGGTTCTGTACCGGAGCACGGCTTTACGGAAGAGCATGGTTCTGTACAGCCATACGGTGTCATGCATGAGAGCGGCACTTTGCGGAGTTGCAGAACGGGAGAATGTATTGAGGAGCGGAAAATGCTTAAGTTTATAAAGACGCAGACAGTTTTCTGTGCTGCGTTGCTGCTTGCGGTTCTGTCCATGTTTCTGGTGCCGCCTTCTTTTTCTTATGTATCGTATCTGGATTTCAGGACACTGGCGCTCCTTTTCTGTCAGCTTCTTGTGGCGGCGGGTCTTGTCAGTGAGGGATTTTTTTCTGTACTGTCGGAAAAACTTCTGCAGAATCTCTCTGATACTCGTATGCTTGCAGTCATACTTGTATTTCTCTGCTTTTTTCTGTCAATGCTTGTGACGAATGATGTGTCACTCATTTCCTTTGTACCTTTTGCCATCACGGCATTCAGCACATCCGGGCATAAAGAACTGCTGATACCGGTTATTGTTCTCCAGACAATTGCGGCGAATCTCGGCAGTATGTTTACACCTTTTGGAAATCCGCAGAATCTTTATCTTTATAATCTGTCGGGGCTCGGTGCCGCCGGCTTTTTTGCGCTGACCTGGAAATATACGCTGGCAGCTTTTGTGCTGCTTCTGCTCTGTCTCCTCAGGATTCCGTCTGTACGTCTCGGAACAGCGCACAGAGAAACGATACAGGACTCTCGTACAATCAGCAGGAGATCATGGCTTTATCTGGGACTTCTGCTGCTTTGTATCCTGTCAGTGCTCCATTTCCTGAATCCGCGCCTTCTGGTCCTGATTGCAGCTTCTGTATTTTCCATGACGGACAGGCGATGCTTTTTAAAAGTTAATTATATGCTACTGCTTACCTTTGTGGTCTTTTTTATTCTGGCCGGGAACATCCGGGAAATGCCGGTTTTCAAACATATGATTGAGATGAATCTTAAGGGACATGAAATCGGTGTGGCCATCCTCACAAGTCAGGTGATCAGCAATGTCCCTGCAGCAATGCTGCTCTCATCCTTTACGGACAGAATTACAGCGCTCATCCTGGGAACGGATATAGGCGGCCTCGGCACACTGATTGCGTCCATGGCCAGTCTGATATCCTATCAGTATTACCAGAAGACAGACAAAGCTGAGAAGCTGAAATATCTCCTGTACTTTACGGTAATGAATCTGGTTTTTCTGGCGGTACTGCTGCTAGTCGTATCCTTATCCGGCAATAAAATCTGATATCGCAGCGGATTATGTTGCAAGTAAAGAAACCACAGAGAGTGCGCGAGAGACATGCCCGGAGACCGGAGCACCATATATAGTAAAAGAATGATAAAAACGAAAAATGCGTTGCAATAAGAACAATACTGTGATAATCTACAGTATATATCTGTTATCAACGCTAAATTCGTTTTTATGGAGGTGCTGATCATGAAGATATTACGAATAAGAGTAAATGGGCTTCCATTGCATAGAAATACGTTTGATATTTCTTTTTATGCGGTACAGAGAGTACAGAGCAAACACCTGAACTCAGTTTATAATCTGTTTGGAAATATCTATGTTAATACGGTAGAGGCGTTTGCGGGAATTAATGCTTCAGGAAAAACTACGGCACTGAAGGTTGTTTCTTTTACCAGCATGTTATTAGGGGCTGTGCATTTGAATGCAGAGTTTATTCCTCGGATTCTAGATGAGAATATTAAAACTATATTTGACATTGATTTCTATGCTGAAAATAAAATCTTTCATCTTCATAGTGAGATCATTAAGGCAAAGAAGCCGGATGGTACTTTGGGCGTACAGATTTTGGCCGAGAAGCTGTGGATAAAAACTGTTACCAGCAAGGTAAACAAGACAAACCTGCTCGATTTTGAGGGATTGGTTCCTGCCAGGATTCGTAATAATTCAGATGAGTATCTTCTGGATGATGTAAGCATCATGATTGCTGTTAACAAACAGATTCAGAATAAGATCATGTTCGTGGATCTGGCTTTGTTTACGAACTTCAATCTGTTTCTGCCGGATGGAGGCTCTATTCCTGCTGAGATCATTTCTTTACTGGATCCGACGATTGAGTATATTACGGTAGAGAATATCAATGACAAGGTCATTACAAGACTTAAATTTTATGAGCAGAAAGAGCTGGTGTTACTTAATCCTGCAGAACTCAATGTTTATCTGTCTTCCGGTACCGTTAAGGGCGTAAGAGTTTTTTCGGATGCAGCAAGAGTGCTGAAAAATGGTGGCTATTTGATTGTAGATGAA
>CAZPEW010000285.1:0-3450 GCA_964585695.1 uncultured Lachnospiraceae bacterium | reverse complement strand
ATAGGAAACGGAGCGGTTTGCAGAACGGCTGCAGAGGAGCAGAGAGAAAGACATGAAATTTACCGACATTCACACACACATCCTGCCGGGCATCGACGACGGTGCACGGGATCTTACAGAAAGCCTTGCGCTGCTGGCGGCGGCAGCCTCCCAGGGCGCCGATCAGATAATCGTCACCCCGCATTACTATGTAGATGCACCGACCGATCCGGATGAGCTCCGGGAGAAGTTGACTTTAATTAGGAAAGAACTTGACAAAAATGGTACAGGAGCTGATGCAGACTTCCCTGCCCTGTACCTCGGAAATGAAGTGCTGTATTTTGACGGGATGACTGAGCGGCTGGACCGCGGGGAGATCCTTACGCTGAACGGAACCGACCGTGTGCTGGTTGAGTTTTATCCCTCCGAGAGCTTTGACACCGTCCTCCGGGCAGTCCGTCACATCTATGGAGCCGGCTACATTCCGGTAATAGCGCATGCGGAGCGCTATCTCTGCCTGCGCGGTGATGCACACGAGGGTCTGTCGCCGCTCATTGAAAACGGCGCCGAGATCCAGCTGGGATCCGACGCCGTATGTCATGGTCTGATGGACGGTCTCTTTAACAAAGATGCCGCCTGGTGCAGGAAGCAGATAGAAGCCGGGCTGGTCTCCTACCTCGGGAGTGACATGCACCGTATGAAAACCCGTCCGCCTGAGATCGCCCGCTGCGCTGCCTGGTGCCGTAAAACGCTCTCTCCGCAGACAGCAGATGCGCTGCTGTGGCAGAACGCCGCGGCGAACCTGGACTGCCGGGCTGCCGCAGAGCAGGGATGACAGAAGCGCAGCTGCATCTTTCCTGTATCCGTCTTTGATACTTTCTGTTTCAGTTATATATTTTCTTTTTGCTCATCTGCGAGCCCGTTCCACAGGCGGTAATAGGTGCCGTGGTTCCGGAGGAGCTCATCGTGCGTGCCGGATTCCTCGATGCCGTCGTCGCCGAGCACCAGGATGCGGTCATAGTTCCGGATCGTAGTGAGGCGGTGTGCGATGGTGAGCGTGGTGCGTCCGTGTGCAAGCGCCTCGAGGCTTTTCCCGACGAGGATCTCGCTCTCATTGTCCAGTGCGCTTGTGGCCTCATCCAGGATGAGGATCGGCGGATTCTTGAGGAACACACGTGCAATGGCAATCCGCTGCTTCTGCCCGCCTGACAGCTTGACGCCGCGTTCGCCGACGTAGGTGTCATACCCGTCCTTCAGCGCTGTGATAAACGTATCCGCACCGGCGAGGACTGCCGCATGCCGGATTTCCTCAATGCTTGCATCGGGATCGCCGTATGCAATATTCTCCAGTACCGATCCGCTGAAAAGATACACATCCTGCTGTACAACGCCGATCGCATCGCGGAGGCTTCTGAGGGTGACCTCGCGAATGTTCTGCCCGTCTATGTCGATCTCTCCTTCTGTTACATCATAGAACCGCGGAATCAGATTGCAGAGCGTCGTCTTTCCGCCGCCGGAGGAACCGACAAGGCCGACCTTCTCTCCCGCCCGGATCGTGAGATTCAAATGATGCAGTACCGCATTATGGTCATCAGGGTATTCAAAGCTTACATTTCTGAAGTCAATCTGCCCGGCCGTAACATGGAGCGGGGACGCATTCGGTGCATCCGTGATTTCAACCGGCGTATCCATGATTTCAAAGAAACGCTCAATGCCGGTCATGCCTCGCTGGAACTGCTCCGCGAACTCGACAATCCGCCGGATCGTCGCAATCAGCGTGGATACATAAAGCACATAGGCTACGAGGTCGCCGGCCGAAATCCTCCCGTACACGACAAAGAGTCCGCCGCCGAGGATGACAACGAGATACATCAGGCCGTCAAAAAGCCGTGTGGATGCCTGAAACAGTGCCATGAAGCGGTAGGTTGTCTTTTTGATCTGCTGGAAAGTCTGGTTGCCCCGCTCAAACTTGCCTTTTTCCATCTCTTCCGCCGCGAACGCCTTGACTACGCGTTCTCCCAGCAGGCTGTCTTCAATCTGTGCATTCAGTTCACCGATCTGTACCCGCTGGTCGCGGAATGCCTTGCGGAGGCTGTGGTTGATCCGCACACTGACGTATGCCATGACCGGCACACACAGGAAAATCAGGCAGGTCAGCGGGATGCTGTAGGTGCAGAGGATCACAAAGCTCACGAGGATCTTGAGGCCTGCGATGAAAAACTCCTCCGGGCAGTGATGTGCAAACTCTGTCACCTCAAAAAGATCATTCGTGATCCGGCCCATGATCTGGCCGACCTTTGTGTTGGAATAATAAGTGTATCCCAGCCGCTGCAGGTGCGCGAATGCATCCCTGCGCATGTCAGTCTCTATATACACGCCCATGATATGTCCCATGCTTGCCATATAATACTGCGCCGCCGCGTCAATCAGCCGCAGCACCAGATACAGAAAAGCAAGCTTCAGGACAAGCGCCGCGGTCAGTCCTGTCCCCGATGTCATAAATAAAGAAAAAGCTCCCTGCGGCGCGCGGGCCGCCGCCTGCGGTACGGACATGGCTGCTGTATTGGTAATCGTCCGGAGGATAAGCGGCAGCACCAGATCGCAGAGACAGGTCAGCGCCGCGCAGAACAGATCCAGTAGAACCGTCCTCCAGTATTTCCTCTCATACGGCCAGAACCGCCGGATCAGATGCTTGTTTGCATTAGCAGACCTGTCAGACCCGCCGTTTATGCGGGTCGCGCTGGCATTACTATTCTTGCTATTCTTATTTGTTGCGCTGGTCTTGCTGGTTGTGTCGGTCTTGCTGGTTTTGTCGGTCTTGTCGGTTGTGCTGGTCTTGCTGGTTTTGTCGGTCTTGTCGTCAATTGCGCTGGTCTTGTCTGTCTTGCTGGTCATGTATGTTATCCCCCTCTCATCAAGTCGGAGTCGCCGGAGCCGGTGTTTACTTGTTCATGTCGTTTTGTATCGTTTTCAATTTCACCAAACAGGTCTGTAGAGAAAAACTTCATTTGTGAAGCGACTATCCAGTCCAACTTGTTAAGTCTTTTGATCCTTGATTTTGCAAAGCAGGCCGGGAATCCCTTTTTGTTCTTTCAGGCCTGTAGTTTTTGGCTTTTTTGCCATGTTGCCTATGTGAAAGCAGGCCTACAGAAAAAAACTTCATTTGTGAAGCGACTATCCCGCCCAACTTGTTAAGTTTTTTAACAAACTCATCAGAAAAAGCAGGCTTGTTTTCAATGATCTTCATTTCAGGCCTGTTCCGACCGGGGGATCAGCCTGATTTTCTCCAAAACAGCAGGCCTAATGAGAGAAAATTACCTTCCCGGCCTGTTATCGATTTCCGGAGCCTGCCAAGCCCCCGCCAGATCAACCAGTCCCTCTGCCCAGTTCAGCAAACCTCCGGCGCCTGTTCTTTCTTCAATTTCACCAAACAGGCCTGTAGAGAAAAACTTCATTTGTGAAGTGATTATC
>CAZPEW010000284.1:0-3461 GCA_964585695.1 uncultured Lachnospiraceae bacterium | reverse complement strand
AGCTTAGAAGATATTGGCTTGGCTGCTTGGTTGAATTTGCAAGTGGCTCTTTTAAATATATATCTAAGTATCTGTTTAATTTTTTTAAACATGATTTTTCTCCTTTTTAAAAATAGTTGTGAAGTTTTTACGCTTCAAAACTATTTATATTTTTCAAAAGAAGAAGGTGGTTTTCTTGCTCACAAGGTGGTTTTCTTTTAGCTCATGTATGCAAAAAATTAAACTAGTTTTTTTACTAGTTTAATTTTGAACATACAACTACAACAAGAATAAAAACACGAACAACAACAATGAACCATTTTTTCATTCTCAACCTCCTTTCTTCTAGTTTATTTTAAGTGTCAAAAAACACTTACGATTTAATTATAGAAACTTTTTTGTAGATAATCTTATTTTCTCAAATAACCATATCCACACATTAAAAATGAGCTTGCGAATGATGTGTGGATATGGCTCTTGGCACGGCAAAAACCTTTAGGTTATTGCGTAGTGCGCACTACGCAATAGTAAACTATTTCTGTGCTATAATACCCCTCAGAGTTTGCACTCGCAAGCTCATCACTCAAGGGGTATTCCATGGCAATTTCGTCTATCAACATTCAGACTGCAACCGCCCATTCATTCAAGCACAATGACCGAACAGATACACCAAGTTATCTGGTCGATAGTCCGAGCCTTAACGAATGCAACCTAGGACACGAAGAAGCTCAAAATCTTTTAAATAACTACGTCAAAGAAGCAGAGAAGTACCGCAAAGATAATGGGCTTCGTGCTATGAAATCCGACACCATCAAAAGCGTTGAAGCCGTTGTCAATCTCAACGCCTCACATACGCTCAAGGACGTTGAGCAATTAGCTAAGACAATCGAAAAAGAATTTGGTTTTAGAGCAGTACAAATTGCGGTACACCGAGATGAGGGCAAGGACACCAAAAATAAAAATTATCATGCTCATATCGTTATGTGTAACCTTACGCCAGAGGGCAAAACCATACAACGCACTTTAGGGCGTGATGGACTTAAAAAACTTCAGGACATAACCGCTAAAGAACTTTGGATGGTTCGTGGTAAAGAAGGCTCAAAAGCGGAACGCTTAGACCATAAGCAATATAAAGCAGTCGCCCAAGAAAGAGAAGATATAGCGTATAGCTTTCGAGAGTATCAAAAACGCATTACAGCCCTTGAAATAGAGAATACAGAGCAAAAAAAAGAGTTGCATAGGCTTAACACGCAAGTCAATAAAGGCAACTCAACCGTTCAAGAGTTAGAAAAACAGCTCTCAGAGGCTCTAGAATCAAAAAATACCCCTGAAACGATAAAAGATACTCCCAAAGTGGTTTTAAACGATTTTAGACCCATTTCCGTGCCAACAATCACTAAACAAACCGTAGAAATTAAGACGGGAATGTTTTCAAGCGAAAAACAAGAGGTTCTACCGCTTGATCAAGCCAAAAAGCTTGTTGATTATGCCAATGCCGTTTCACAACAGAATAAAGAACTTCATACCCAAAACAACGAGTTAAAAGCCGAAAATACCGAGCTTCAAAAGTATAAAAAATCTTATCGTGAACTGATTGCAAGGCTAAAGGAATACACCAAGTTTGAAAAAATAAGCGAAATAGTCGAGGCGATTAAAGAGCGTTTTGTTAAAAGCCCTATTGAGCCGACCATCTTCGAGAAACTCAACAAAGAAGTTGAAGAGATCCACAAAGAAAATCCAAGCATAAAAGCTGACGTAGAGAAAAAAACTCTAGGGCAAAAGTTTGTTCCAAGAGAAAAAAGCCAACATCGAGGTTTTTCGAGGTAACTACCGCACTTCGTTTGGTTGATCAAAGCTTTTACTGCGTAACTCTGCTTTGCTCTTCTGTCTTAGCATCGCAGATATAGCCCATCAGGGCGTAGAAATTTGTTTGAGCCGTAGGCGAGTAACGAAATCTATGTCAAACTACAAAAGCTACGAGAGAGCCAAGAAGCCTAAAGGGGGAAAATCCGCACCCAATCCTTTCCTAAAAAGAGAGCTCTTTGTTTTTGTAAATTGACGGTGAGCGCAGCGAAAGTACCCGTCAATTTCCTAGTGTTTTCATGCGTGTACACGCACTATTTCTAAAAATTAATTCTAAAGAATAGTTCTTACCCTGTGATGAACTTAGGTAATTAAAGTCCTTTAGCCCTTATACTGTCGATGTTTTAGCTATGTGTGGCATTTTAGACTTTAATGTCTAATTTTCCAAACTTTAATGTCTAATTTTCCAAACTTTAATGTCTAATTTTCCAATTTAATGTCTAATTTTTATATTTGACATTAAATACTTTTTTCGATAGAATTCATTTAGGACATTAAATCAAAATTTAGGACATTAAAATGATGCCAACTAAAGAGAATATTGCAAAGTTACATGCCGAAAAAAGGGCTAAGTCAAAGAAGCCAAAGGTACATCAAAAAATAGCCAATACGTTTATTGATAATGCTATTAGCCGAAGCAATTTTTCTTCTTTGAAAACACTCTATTATCTATCTACGGTATTAGAAACAACGGATTTAAACAACATCAAAAATGAAAAAATTATTGGTATCAAAATTGATAAACGTGAAATGCTTAAATTTACAGAACTTACTGCTGACACCATTGTAAAAACTATAAAACAGATGCAAGAAACTGCCATTACATTTATCGACTACGATGATGAAAACAATCAAATTATTGAGGGTATGAGTTTATTACCACGTTATCGTTTTGTGCCAAACAAGAACGTAATAGAGCTTGACTTATATGTGCGAATAGCTAAGATGATTGTTGACGTTAAGAAGAACTACACCCCTATCAATATTAAAGATTTAATGCTCGTTAGAAATGCGCATTCTCTTAGACTTTTAGCACTTCTTTGCCGTATTCTAAACTATGATAAAGACGTAGCAAAACGAAAAAGAATGAACCTTGATGAACTTAATATGCTTTTTGGTACAAACTATAAAAGTTGGGGTGAAATTGAAAGAAAAATTCTTAAGCCAATCAAAGAAGATTTAGACGCGAATTCTAAAATCTCTTTTGTCTATGAAGCAAATTTTGACAAAATGGGGCAAGGTCGTCCAGGATTTAAAGACGTAGATATTGACCCAATAAGCAAGAATGCAATACAAGGAAAACTACTTTAGATTTAGCCATATATATATGCGAAAAAAGGAACTACACAATGACCGATGAAGAATTAGAAGATGAAGCTTTAGACCTGGCGGGAGAAGGATGGGAAATGGTCAAACGTGGATATGGGAAAAATCTACCAAAAACATTCGAGGAAATGGTCGAAAACATGAGAGAGTATGTTAAGATCAAACACGAAAAAGACAACTTAGTAAAAAAGGGAAATTAATCCCCATAATACCAAGTTAGAATATATACCAATATTTTGTTTCAATTTTATTCATCTGCGTATAGTGATAAATACTCATAGCAAGTGGCACTA
>CAZPEW010000283.1:0-3469 GCA_964585695.1 uncultured Lachnospiraceae bacterium | reverse complement strand
GAGATGCATATAAAATCGCCTATGAAATTTCAAAATAACCGTTTCAGCGTTTCTGACATTGCATTAATCGGGATGATGACGGCACTGCTGGAAGCGGTCAAAAGAGCACTGGAATTTCTGCCGAATGTTGAGCTTGTGTCTTTCTTTATCATTTTATTCACGCTCTATTATGGAAAACGTGCAGTGTTTGCAGTATACGGTTTTGTGCTGCTCGAATGCTTTGTATGGGGATTCGGATTATGGACGATATCGTATTTTTATGTATGGACCATACTCTGGGCCTGTACCCTGCGGATCGGCAGGGGCAGAACGGCACTTACCTACAGTATTCTGTCTGGTGCCTTCGGGCTTCTTTTCGGCGCGCTCTGTACTTTCCCGGTAATTGCTGTCAGCGGGCCTGCAGCAGCGGCTGCCTGGTGGATTTCCGGCATTCCCTTTGATATTCTGCACTGCGTCAGCAATTTTGTACTTTGCTTTGTTTTATATGGGCCGGTTTCTGCTGCAATAGAAAAAATCAGGCGGACATAACCTTGAATTATTACAGACATAACATATTGAAATGAATATATATGCTGGTTTTACTGTATATTTATGACTATAGCGCTTAAAATCTGCGCTGCTTCATATCCTTGCTGCCTGCAGAAAGAGAACCGGCGGGCGGTACAGAAGCAAAAAACTGTATTCTGGGACACGGTATTATGAGAGGGGAATTTCTATGAATAGCAAAAACGGCAGGCTGGTTTCGATGACCGCCATGGCAATTGTGATTGTATTTCTGATCGCAGCAAAATTTTTAACGACAGCGGAGTCTGTGCAGCAGACCTTCTGGGCACTTGTCCCGGCAGTGATTGCCATTGCACTGGCACTGATTACAAAAGAAGTATACAGCTCCCTGTTCTTTGGAATTGTGACCGGAGCACTTTTATATTCCGGCTACAGCTTTGAGGGGACACTTAACCATGTGTTTGTAGATGGTATTATAAAGGTGGTTTCCGACAGCTGGAATGTCGGTATCCTCTGCTTCCTGGTTATCCTGGGTACGCTGGTACAGCTGATGAACCGTACAGGCGGATCGGCAGCATTCGGGAGATGGGCTTCCTCCCATATCAGGACAAGAGCAGGCGCACAGCTTGCAACCATCACACTCGGCGTCCTGATTTTCATTGATGACTATTTCAACTGTCTGACAGTCGGTTCCGTCATGCGGCCTGTTACGGACAAGCACCAGGTCAGCCGTGCAAAGCTTGCCTATCTGATTGATGCAACTGCAGCACCGGTATGCATTATTGCGCCGATTTCCTCCTGGGCAGCAGCTGTATCCGGCTTTGTAGAGGGTGAGAACGGCATGAGTCTTTTTCTGCAGACCATTCCGTATAATTATTATGCGCTTTTTACGATCCTCATGATGTTTCTTCTGGTTCTGCTTAATATGGATTATGGTCCTATGGCACTGCACGAGGCGAATGCAATCAAGGGCGATCTTTATACGACGCCGGAACGCCCTTATGAAACGGCAGATGATGTACTGGACAAAGAGGACGGCAAGATAGCAGATATGCTGATGCCGATTATTTCTCTGGTAATCTGCTGCGTCATCGGTATGATCTATACAGGCGGATTTTTCAGCGGTACGAGCTTTGTGGATTCCTTTGCAAATTCAGATGCCTCGGTGGGACTGGTGCTTGGATCCTTTGTGGCGCTTGTGATCACGCTGGCATTTTATCTGATCCGGAACTCGCTCAGCTTTACGGACTGCATGAACTGTCTCCCGGACGGTTTCAAGCAGATGGTTCCTGCGATTCTGATTCTTACCTTCGCATGGTCTCTTAAGGCGATGACGGACAGTCTGGGGGCAAAGGAATATGTATCGGCAGTTGTGCAGAATTCGGCTGCAGGCTTCCTTTATTTCCTGCCGTTTATCGTATTTCTGATTGCGGTCGGGCTGAGCTTTGCCACCGGTACTTCCTGGGGGACATTCGGCATTCTGATTCCGATTGTAGTAGCCTGCTTCCAGGGTTCGGATCATACCATGATGATCATTTCCATGTCGGCCTGCATGGCAGGTGCTGTCTGCGGCGATCACTGCTCGCCGATCTCGGACACAACGATTATGTCCAGCGCAGGTGCGCAGTGTGTACACATCAACCATGTTATGACACAGCTCCCGTATGCCATGACGGCGGCAGCAGTATCTGCGGTGACCTATATTGTTGCCGGACTTACCAGAAATGTATTTATTTCTTTCCTTTTCGGCGCATTGCTTCTGTTTGTGGTCATGCTGGGGATCCGCGCAGTCACAGCCGGTAAAAAGGCCAGGGAAAAAGTCTGACGGGCAGTATGGAGCGGGTAACTCCGGAGGATACTATGGAAAATGAAGAAAAGGGAATACTGACGGTCCGTCAGGCAAGGCCGGAGGATGCGGAGAAGCTTCTGGCCATCTATGCGCCTTATGTGATTCATACAGCTGTTACATATGAGTATACGGTTCCTTCTGCGGAAGAGTTCAGAGAGCGGATCCGCACCACATTAAGGAAATATCCCTATCTTGCTGCAGAATATCTCGTAAACGGCAGGAAGGAAATTGTCGGATATGCGTATGCCGGTCCGTTTAAGACAAGAGCTGCCTATGACTGGAGTGTTGAGACTTCGATTTATATTGCGCAGGACAGGCGGCGCCTCGGTATCGGGAAAAAGCTGTATGATACGATGGAAGAAATTTTGAAAAAACAGAGAATTCTGAATCTTTTTGCCTGCATCGCCTATGCACCGGCGGAGGATGAATATCTGAGCTGGGACAGCGTGCGCTTCCATGAACGTATGGGCTACCGGAAGGCGGCAGAATTCCACCGTTGTGCCTTTAAATTCAACCGATGGTATAACATGATATGGATGGAAAAAAACATAGGAGAACATCTGCCCGATCAGGCACCGATCATTCCATTTCCGGAGCTTGATCTGTAAAATTCATTCAGGAAAAAGGTTTCTGCAGTAGCTGCAGGAACTTTTTTTTGCTGAAGAGGAGGAGCTGCGGGGCACACTGAAGGGATGTAAAGAACCGGCAAGCGGAAATTTTAAATACCCGGGAAAAGATATCCGCCTTGCAATATGAATGCTGCTGTATTAAGATCATTTACATAAAATTATTTAACCAGCTGCAGACGGATTTGCAGCGGCTGCAAGGTACTGCAGCTGCTTTTTGTCCGCGGCGGGCAAGGAGAGAAGAATATGATGAGCAGCCGCATACTCAACAGAAACGATATACGTCTGATTGCTGAGAGCAATCCGGGGGATTTTGCAATTTACCGGATTGAGGAAGGACATCTGCGTGCTTTATTTGTGTCACCTGCGCTGCCGGAAATTTCCGGGATGAACCGGGAGGAATATTCCGCGCTCACGGAAAGAGATGCTGCGGATATCATTCTGGACTGTGACAGAGAGGAAGTCAGTCTTCATCTGAAGCAGATTCTCA
>CAZPEW010000282.1:0-3489 GCA_964585695.1 uncultured Lachnospiraceae bacterium | reverse complement strand
AAGCGTATTTTCCGGAGCCGTCGCTTACGGAAACCTGCAGGAAAATTGCGGCAGAGACCGGAGGATCCGTTACACTGACAGAGAGTGTACCGGAAGGATGCAAGGATGCGGATGTGCTCTGTACAGACGTCTGGGTTTCCATGGGTGAGCCGGCCGATGTATGGGAGAAGCGCATTCATGATCTCTCCCCATATCAGGTGAATAAAACAGCATTGTCTTATGCAAAGGAAAACTGCATTTTCCTGCACTGTCTGCCCTCCTTCCATAATACAAAAACAAAAGTAGGCCTGGAAATAGCTGAGAAATACGGCATTACGGAGATGGAAGTAACGGATGAGGTCTTTGAGTCAGCGCATTCTGCGGTCTTTGACGAAGCGGAAAACCGGATGCACACCATTAAAGCAGTTGTTTATACAACGCTTGGAGGAAAGTAATACATGTATCAGATGCATACGGGACCCAGAAATAACGGAAGGAAGCTGGATATCATCCATATTGTACTGGGGATTGTCATCGTAGTCATGGCAGTCATGGCTTTCATCAGCCCGGAAGAGAATATGGTACTTTTTCCGCTGATTTTCTTTACTGCGGCGGCCATCCGGATGATCAGCGCATATTTTATCATCCGGTCTGCAGAGCATGACAAAAAAATCAATACACGCGGAATCGGAGAGCTGGCAGTCGGCATTCTGATCCTCATTCTCGGCATTGTATCTGCTGTTTCTATCTGGTAAAATACCGATGGAGCCGGACCGCAGCGGAAATATCTCCGGCTGATTAAGAAAGGAAAAAAACATTGGGCAAGGAAGAACTTCTTAAGAAAATAGAGGCGCTTTGCAAAAAGGCAAAGGCAAATAAAAATTCCATTGATGCGAATGAAATCACAGAAGCATTCAAAGGTGACAATCTGACGGAGGAACAGCTCGACAATATCAACCGTCTCATTGAGAACAGGGGAATCGATATCAATCCGGTTGTCGATGAGGAAGCCATCAAGGAAATGGAAGATGACGGCGAGCCGGCGGTGGATGACGATCTTGAGCCGCTGGATGATGATGACTTTGTAAAGGAAGATGAAGCCGAGGAAATCGATCTGGATGCGGTGGATCTCCTCGAGGGGATCGGCACTGAGGATCCGGTCAGGATGTATCTTAAGGAGATCGGTACAGTTCCGCTGCTTACGGCAGAGGAGGAGTATGATCTCGCAAAGAGAAAGGCCGAGGGAGATGAGAATGCAAAGCAGCGTCTGATCGAAGCCAACCTCCGTCTCGTTGTTTCCATTGCAAAACGGTATACCGGAAGAGGCATGAGCTTCCTGGACCTGGTTCAGGAAGGAAATCTCGGACTGATCAAGGGTGTTGAGAAGTTTGATCCGGAAAAGGGCTTTAAACTCTCAACCTATGCAACCTGGTGGATCCGTCAGTCCGTAACGAGAGCGCTTGCAGACCAGGCCAGAACCATTCGTGTACCGGTACATATGGTTGAGACAATCAACAAGATGTCCAAAATGCAGAGGAAGCTTACACTTGAGCTTGGCTACGAGCCATCTGTCAAGGAGCTTGCCGAGCATCTCGATATGACAGAGGAAAAAGTACAGGAAATCATGCAGATTGCCAGAGAACCGGCATCTCTTGAAACGCCGATCGGCGAGGAGGACGACTCCAATCTGGGAGATTTTGTTGCTGACTCGAATGTTGTATCTCCGGAAGGCAATGTGGAATCCGTTATGCTGCGTGAGCATATTGATGCGCTGCTGGGGGACCTGAAGGAGAGAGAGCGTCAGGTCATTGTGCTCCGATTCGGTCTCGAGGACGGACATCCGCGCACGCTGGAGGAGGTAGGCAAGGAATTCAATGTCACCCGTGAGCGTATCCGTCAGATTGAGGCAAAGGCGCTCCGCAAACTGCGGAATCCGGTCAGATCCAAAAGAATCCGCGATTTCCTGCAGTAATTTCCGGGGAATGCAATGAATAAGGAAAATTACCAGCGCAAGCTGGACGAAGTGATTAAACAGAATGCAGGGAGGAAGCCGAAGCTTCTCCTGCATTCCTGCTGTGCACCCTGCTCAAGTGCCGTGCTGGAATATCTTTCCCGGTATTTCCGGATAACTCTTTTTTACTATAATCCCAATATTGCCACAAAGGCAGAATTTGACAAGAGGGCTGCGGAACTGCAGCGGCTGGTCCGGGAAATGCCGCTGCCGGAAGAGATACCAGTTATTGTGCCGCCTTATGATCATAAGGAGTTCCTGGAAATTGCAAAGGGCCTGGAGGATGCACCGGAACGCGGCGCGCGGTGTCTTAAATGCTACGAGGAACGTCTGGAGAGGACAGCGGAGGAAGCGGAAGGAAAAGATTACGACTATTTCTGCACAACGCTGACCATTTCTCCGTTAAAAAGTGCCGAGGCTCTGAATGAAATCGGCATGCGGACAGCGGCGGCACATAATCTTGTTTTCCTGCCGTCTGATTTCAAGAAGCGCGGCGGCTATCAGCGTTCTGTTGAACTGTCCGGGGTGTATGCACTTTACCGTCAGAATTACTGCGGCTGTGAGTTTTCAAAGGCCAAAGCAGAGAGCATTTCTTGACAAAGTTTTTTCCAGGAAGTAACATAATCTAAATGAAATATTTATTTTACAGGGAGGTCTCACATGGTTGAAAAGGAAGTTGAAATCGTTAATGAGTCCGGGCTTCATCTGAGACCGGCAGGAGTTCTGACACAGACCTGCATTAAATTCAAAAGCAATATATATATTTACTATGGCGAACGTAAAATCGTAGCCAAGTCTGTTCTGAATGTAATGGCCGCAGGTGTTAAAAAAGGTGCGGTCGTCAGACTGGAATGTGACGGACCGGATGAAAAAGAAGCACTGGAAACAGTTGCAGCGGCAATTGAATCCGGTCTTGGCGAGAGTCATGACAGAAGTGCATTTGAGAGAATCTGAATCATTAAAAAGAAACAGCAGCGCCTTTTCAGGCGCTGCTGCTTTTTTTAGAAATGGTGTGCCCGGCGGGCACACGTTTCTTTACAGATCTGTTAAATTTTAAAGTGCTTCAACGGCCTTGACGGCATCTTTCATGTAGGTCAGATCAATCTGCTCAACGGCACCGGCATCCATATACTGTGCATTTTTAGGATCCATCGGAAGCTTTGCGAGTACGCGGAGACCGTTCTGTGCAGCGATGTCATCAATATGGCTTTCACCAAAGACATTGATTTTTTCTCCGCAGTGCGGGCAGAGCAGATAGCTCATATTCTCAACAATTCCGATGATCGGAATGTTCATACGGTTAGCCATGTTTACCGCTTTTGTGACAATCATGGATACCAGTTCCTGCGGGGAGGTAACGACGATGATACCATCAACCGGCAGCGACTGGAAAACAGTCAGCGGAACATCTCCGGTTCCGGGAGGCATATCCACAAACATATAATCTACATCTTTCCAGTAAACCTCCGACCAGAACTGTTTTACGGCACTGGCGATCA
>CAZPEW010000281.1:0-3499 GCA_964585695.1 uncultured Lachnospiraceae bacterium | reverse complement strand
CCGCGGAGATAGGTGCCGCCTTCCTGGAAGCCCTTCTCAATTGCAATACCGATGCCGTCGATTTTTGCACCGGCCTGTCCGCAGATGTCGATCAGTCCCTGCATGGCCTTGCCGTTTGCGAGGAAATCATCTACAAGCAGAACAGAATCCTTATCGGAAAGATATTTCTTGGAAAGAATGACGGTAGAGTCTGTTCCGTGTGTATAGGAATGAACCGTTGAGGTATACAGATCTCCGTCCAGATTCTTGCTCATGGTCTTTTTTGCAAATACGACAGGCACCTTGAAATACCGTGCTGTCATGCAGGCAATTGCAATACCGGAGGCCTCAATGGTCAGAATTCTTGTGACCTTCTTATCCTTGTATTTCTCATAAAAAGCCTGTCCGATCCGGTCAAGCAGTTCAACATCGAGCTGGTGATTCAAAAAGCAGTCTACTTTGAGAATATTGCCCGGACGTACCTGTCCGTCCCTGAGAATTCTTTCTTCGAGAAAATTCATTTCACACCTCATATTCTTTCTGTTTGATGGTTTTATATATATTGATGGATATAGCTAATGATATTATAACTTTTTTATTGGTTTGAAAAGATGTAAATTATTTTTTATTGGTATTAGGATTATTTATTTCATGCAGAGCCTTTGCTATAATGAACAGCGGACTTCTGCAAAACAGGAGCCGGAATAACGGATTTCACCTTAAACCTGGTCAAAGGACGGTATAATGGATACAGAAGAATTCCTGAATATAATGCACAGAGCGGAAAAGCTGAAATGCAATACACGGCACAGCTGGACATCCAGCGGGCGGCATGAATCTGTTGCGGAGCACAGCTGGAGGCTGTGTCTGATGGCAATGCTTCTGGAGCATGAACTTAAGACTGAGTTTCCGGAGGCGGATTTTGCAAAAATCCTCCGGATGTGCGTAATCCACGATCTCGGCGAGGCTTTTACCGGTGACATTCCTGCGTTTGAGAAATCAGAAGCAGACGGTGCAAAGGAGGAGCGGCTGCTGGAGGAATGGATGGGCGGCTTTTCCCAGCCTTACGGAACGGAAATGTGCGGACTTCTCCGGGAAATGGATGCATGCAGCACAGCAGAAGCCAGAATTTATAAGGCACTGGACAAGCTGGAGGCAGTCATCCAGCATAATGAGGCAGATATCGGCACCTGGCTTCCGCTCGAATATGATCTGCAGCTCAGCTATGCAGAGGAAAGTACCGGCTTTTCGTCCGTTCTGCATGCACTGAAGGAGCAGGTCAATGCGGATACACGGAAAAAGATCCGTGCAGCCGGAAACGGACAGCATAAAACGGAAGCAGCAGAAAAGGATGAGGCGGCAAGGTGACAATCTGGAATCCATGGCATGGGTGTAAAAAAATAAGTCCGGGCTGTCTCCACTGCTATGTCTACAGACGGGATGAATCCATCGGCAGGGATGCGGGCGAGGTCAGACTGACAAAAGATTATGAGCTGCCGCGCAGGAAGGACCGCGCAGGGAATTTCAAGGTGCGGCCGGAGGACGGCATGGTGTTTACCTGCATGACATCGGATTTTTTCCTGGAGGAGGCAGATCCGTGGAGGGCGAGGTGCTGGGAAATCATGCGGGAGAGGCAGGATCTTTCCTTCACCATTATCACCAAAAGAATCCAGCGGTTTACAGACTGTATTCCGGCGGACTGGGGTGATGGCTATCCGAATGTCACTGTGATCTGCACTGTGGAAAATCAGGAGCAGGCAGAGAAGCGCCTGCCTGTTTTTCTCAGCCTTCCGATTCATGAGAAGCAGATTATCCATGAACCGATGCTGGAGGCAGTTGATATTTCCGGATATCTGAAGGATGGACAGATTACACAGGTGACCTGCGGCGGAGAGTCCGGACCGGATGCAAGAGTCTGCGACTATGACTGGATTCTGAATACGCGGTCACAGTGCATGCATTCGCATGTATCCTTTTATTTCAAGCAGACCGGAGCGGTTTTCCGGAAATCCGGCAGAATATATCATATTGAACGGCAGCTGCAGATGAGCCAGGCTGAAAAGGCAGGGATCAGTATCTGCTTTGAGGACGGAAGAAACAGCGAGAATGCCGCAGGGGAGGATCCGGCAGCGGAATGGACAGCTGCAGGGGGCGGAATTTCCATTCCAAGGATCCATTATGAAATTGAGGTCGTAGATCCGGCAGATACATCTGCACTGTTTGAGCGGCTTGCAAGGTCAAAATTCCGATCCTCCTTCCATCTTGGAAAAACAGAGCGCGCCTATCTTGCAGAGCATGGCATGGATGTTATCAGACAGCATGCCGGAGATTTTGTGCGGGACAGGCTGGCACCGGCAGAGCCGCATAATGACGGAAAGCAGACACCGATGCACGGGCATCCTGTATTCATTGCACAGCATGCAACGGGCTGCTGCTGCCGGGGATGTCTGTACAAATGGCACCGCATCCCGGCAGGACGTGCACTCAGTGCAGAGGAGCAGACATACATCGTAAATGTGCTGATGCAGTGGATCAGGAAAGATTATGAGGAGGGAAGTATACGGAAATGATGGGAACAGAGGAACCTGCAGTTATAAAAGCAAGTCTGGAGGAGCTTCCGGAGATACTCTGGATTTATGAGGCGGCAAGACAGTTTATGAGAGAAAACGGAAATCCTGCACAGTGGGGCAAAACCTATCCCTCGCAGGCACTGGTAGAGGAGGACATTGCAGCAGGCAGGCTGTATCTCCTTATGAAGGAAGACAGTATCCAGGCAGTATTCTCTTATGCAGAAGGAGAGGATCCGTGCTATCAGACAATTACAGAGGGCAGATGGCTGAATGACAGGGCATACGGTACCGTGCACCGTATTGCTGTGACAGAAGGGCAGAAAGGGGCAGCTTCCTGGTGCCTGAACTGGGCATATTCGCAGTGCGGCAATTTAAAAATTGATACGCACAGAGACAACCTGCCGATGCAGAAACTGCTTTTAAAAAACGGCTTCCTGTACTGCGGGAAAATCCTGACAGATGACGGAACAGAGCGCCTTGCCTATCAGAAAGCAGAGCCGGAAACGGTTTGAAAAATACTTGCAACACAGGTCTGATGCTGATAATATAGTGTGATTACAGTGTCAAAAGCCATACTTCATGTCATGCATCTGTAATCATACTTTTGACATACACACATCACAGTGTGGTTTTATTAAAATAATGGGGAGGCAACTATGGGACTGATTATTCCAAAGGACTATGATCCAAGGCTCAGTATCAGAGATACTGAGGAAGCAATCAAATATATCAGAGATACATTTCAAAGGGAATTCGGCAAGGAAATGAATCTCTCCAGGATTTCTGCACCGCTATTTGTAGACAAGGCAACAGGTCTTAATGATAATCTGAATGGTTATGAGAGACCGGTAAGCTTTGATGTTCCATGGAACCCGGGCGCGACCATTGAGGTAGTACAGTCTCTTGCCAAATGGAAGCGTTTTGCACTCAAAAAATACGGTTTTTCCATG
>CAZPEW010000280.1:2991-3511 GCA_964585695.1 uncultured Lachnospiraceae bacterium | reverse complement strand
CTACGGATACTGCCGGAATACGCTGCATTCGTATACCTTTGAGGGTGCTGCCGGTTTTGAAAAAATGCAGGCTATCATGCAGACTTTCCATGAGACCTTTAAGGCTGCCGGTGCAGCTGCGGGCGAAGGTGCGGCAGAGCGGCAGTCTGATGCACAGGCACAGGATGCAGGGAAGCCGGCTGTGACGGCATTCGCGGACAGAAAGATCAGGGAAGTGCTGGATTATAAAAAGGGCATTGACGGACTGCCCAAGTCGGATGTCCTTAAGTATCTCCTGGAGGGACACTGCTCGGTGGTTGTGCGTCCGTCCGGTACGGAGCCGAAATTAAAAACCTATATTTCTGTCAGTGCGCCCTCGATGGAAGCGGCTGAGGCAGAGGAGAAAAAGATATCTGCGGCACTGGAAACATATCTTGGATAAAGATACGGCATGCCGGAGAGAATGCAGTGTGCAGGATGCTCTGTGTGCTTTTATTAAGAGGAAAACAATGAAAAATACGGAAAAATTCATGAGGGAAAT
>CAZPEW010000280.1:0-2981 GCA_964585695.1 uncultured Lachnospiraceae bacterium | reverse complement strand
CCTATATCATTGACGAGGAAAGCAGACAGATCGTCTGCATGCATGGCGGGGAGAATCTGCTGCCGCAGGATGCAGTCGGCATGCCTTGCTGGAAGGCGCTTTTTGAACGGCAGGCGCAGTGCATCAACTGTCCGGAGCTGACAGAGGGCGAGCGGTACTCCTGGGAAGCCTATAATAAAAACAGGAAGCTGTGGTACAAGGTCAGCAACCTGCTTTTTGAAGCAGGCGGCAGGAAATACCGTGCAGGTGTCATCAGCACGATTAACGATGTAATGGGACTGAATTATGATTCTGTTGCGGAGATGACCGAGCTGAACAGACTTCTGGAAATCAACCGCCGGATCAAGGATGCGTTTGAGCGGGAGGCAACACATGACAATATGACCGGCCTTTACAACCGGAACCGCTATTGTCTGGATCTTGCCTCTGAGAAATATAAGACAGATGGTCTGGGTGTGCTGTATTTTGACCTGAATAATTTAAAAACAGTCAATGACCGTTACCGCCATGAGGCCGGGGATGAACTGATTCTCCGCCTTTCTGCTGCAATCTGCAGAGTGAGGGACAGTATTGAGGGGGCCGAAGCATACCGGATCGGCGGCGATGAGTTTGTTGTATTCCTTACGCATGTGACAGAAGAGAGAATGAATGCAGCAAAGGATGCTTTTTATGCATATCTGGAGGAAACAGACAAGGACGCCGCTATCCCGTGCAGCGTGGCGCTGGGTATGGCCTATACAGCGCAGGCAAATGATGTGGAGTCGCTTGTAAACAAGGCCGACCATGATATGTATGAGGTGAAGAAAAGGATGAAATCCATCATCGCGGCTTCCGCGGGGGAAGCTGCGGAGGAAAACAGGATCCGGGAGGATCCGGAAAAAAATTAAAGTAATCAGCCGGGCGGTATGTACAGATAATACCGCCCGGCTGATTCATTTTTACACTGTTTAGAAAGCTTTAATGATTTGATTAGCACTCACCTATTGACAGTGCTAACAACCGTGCTATAATGGGATCGTCAGAGGGAAAACACAGATCTGTGAGAAAGGTCTGTATCCGGCTGACAGTTTTCTTTTACATTCATATCAGATTATGAGGAGGTGTCAGAATATGAATATCAATAAGTTTACGCAGAAGTCGGTCGAGGCGATCAATAACTGCGAGAAAGTCGCACTGGATCACGGAAACCAGCAGATTGAGCAGATGCATATTCTGTACAGCCTGCTGACGATAGAGGACAGCCTGATCGAGAAGCTCCTGACCAGAATGGGGGTTCCGAAGGAGGAATTTCTTGCCGATGTGGAAAATGAGCTGAACAAGCTTCCCAAGGTTTCCGGTGCAGGACGTATGTATTTTTCAAATGATGCCAATAAGGTCCTGATTCATGCAGAGGATCATGCAAAGGGCATGGGAGATGAATATGTGTCGGTTGAGGCTGTTTTCCTTGCCATGATGCAGGATGCCGACAATGCAATGCAGGGACTCCTGAAACGCTGGAATATCACGAAGGACGGTTTCCTCAAGGTTCTTTCCGAGGTGCGGGGCAACCAGAAGGTTATGACGGATAATCCGGAGGGTACCTATGATTCGCTCAATAAATACGGCTATGATATGGTAGAGCGTGCCCGTCAGCAGAAGATGGATCCGGTAATCGGACGGGATGAGGAAATCCGGAATGTGATCCGGATTCTTTCCCGTAAGACAAAGAACAATCCGTGTCTGATCGGTGAGCCGGGTGTCGGCAAAACAGCAGTTGTCGAGGGACTTGCACAGCGTATTGCAAAGGGGCAGAAGGGTGATATCCCGGAGTCTCTGATGAATAAAAAAGTATTCGCACTGGATATGGGCGCGCTGATCGCAGGCGCAAAGTACAGGGGTGAATTTGAGGAAAGGCTGAAGGCCGTTCTTGATGAAGTCAAAAAGTCCGATGGCGAGATCATCATGTTCATTGATGAAATCCACAATATTGTGGGTGCCGGCCGTACGGAAGGCTCCATGGATGCCGGAAATCTCCTGAAGCCGCTCCTTGCTAGAGGCGAGCTGCACTGTATCGGTGCGACAACACTGGATGAATATCATAAGTACATAGAAAAGGATGCGGCACTCGAACGTCGTTTCCAGCCGGTTACTGTAGATGAACCGTCTGTAGAGGATACCATCTCGATTCTCCGCGGCATCAAGGAAAGCTACGAAAAATATCACAGTGTAAAGATTACGGATGCGGCTCTGGTAGCGGCAGCGACTTTATCAGCCCGCTATATTACGGACCGTTTTCTCCCGGACAAGGCGATTGACCTGGTGGATGAAGCCTGTGCAATGGTAAAGACAGAAATGGAATCCATGCCGGCAGAGCTGGATGAGCTGAACCGCCGTATTATCCAGCTGCAGGTAGAGGAAATCCAGCTGAAGAAGGAGGATGACAAGCTCTCGCAGGAGAGACTTACAGCCCTCCAGAAGGAACTCTCAGACCTGCGGGAGCAGTTTAATGCAGCAAAGGCCCAGTGGGAGAATGAGAAGAATGCTGTCGGCAGGCTCCAGGAGCTGCGTGCCGAGAGAGAAAATATCAAGGCAGAAATTGAAAAGGCATACAATGCGTCTGATTATGAGAAGCTCTCCAAACTCCAGTATCAGGATCTTCCTAAGGTGGAAAAAGAGCTGGCTTCTGAGGAGGACAAGGCCAGGACGCAGGATAATGCCATGGTGCATGAGGGTGTGACAGAGGATGAGATTGCAAAGATCATCAGCCGCTGGACAGGAATCCCTGTTGCAAAGCTGAATGAATCCGAGCGGTCCAAGGTTCTGCACCTCGGCGATGCGATCCATAAGAGAGTTATCGGACAGGATGAGGCTGTTTCCAAGGTTACGGACTCGATCCTGCGGAGCAAGGCAGGCATCAAGGATCCGACCAAGCCGATCGGTTCGTTCCTTTTCCTGGGTCCGACCGGTGTCGGCAAGACGGAGCTGGCAAAGGCACTGGCACA
>CAZPEW010000279.1:283-3526 GCA_964585695.1 uncultured Lachnospiraceae bacterium | reverse complement strand
CGCTTTTTTCCTTTGTGCTGGCACCGCTTTCCGCACCGGACGAGGTAGCGCACTATGTCGGTGCCTACGAGCTTTCCAGCAAGCTTATGCACGCACCTTTAAGGGACAGTGACGGACATTTCGTCATCCGGCAGCAGGATACCTTTATGGATGACTATCCGGATGACGGCGATCCCAACAATGCAACGGTTCTCGGCATGCATCTGAACAGGGTCACCTACGGAGAACTGCATGAGAGAGGCCTGAAGGGAACCGGGGAGACCGGCAGCGGCTTTACGCTGCAGGAACCGGTCCGGACGACACCGCTTGCCTATCTCCCGCAGGCAGTCGGATTTACTGCGGCGCGGCTTCTGGGCCTCGGTGCCTTTGGACTGATTTATCTGGGGAGATTTATGAATCTCCTGTTTTTTACGGTGATGGGGGCGTGCAGCATCCGCAGGATTCCGATCGGCAAGGAAGTGATCTTTGGTGTTTCCCTGTTTCCGATGACACTGGAACTGGTAAGCTCGCTTTCCTATGATGCCTTTATCCTGGGAACCGCATTTTATCTTACTGCGGTTGTGCTGGAGCTGACGCTTACGGAACGGAAGATCGGATGGAGAGATGTCCTCCGGATTTCCGTGCTTACCGTGATGCTGGCGCCCTGCAAGATGGTGTATGCACCGATGCTTCTGTACTGTCTCATCATTCCGTTCAGACGGTGGAAAAATGCCGGCGCTTATTTCGGCTCCATCCTGCTGATCGGGATTCTTATTGCAGGTTCCATTCTGCTGGTCAACCGCAGTGTGTTTTTCCAGTACGTGGATACCAGCCAGACTGTCAGAAATACGGCAGAGTGGGCCGGAAACGGCAGAAAGGCGGAAACCTACAGTCTGATCGGCACCCTCCGGACACCGGTCATATATCTAAAGATACTGAGAAACACCTTTATGATCAAGGGGCCGGAATATCTGCAGATGATGGTAGGCCACTGGCTCGGCAACATGGATAAAGAGCTTCTGGTACCGATGCCGATGGTCACGGCTTTCTGGGCTGCTGCTGTACTGCTCGGCATCGCCGGCAAAAAGGAAGAGCCGCATCTTGCGTTTCCGAAGCGGCTGATACTGTTCCTTGTTATTCTCGCGGTGGTATGCCTTATTCTGACCAGTATGCTGACAGCCTATACGCCGAAGAGGACGGATTATGCGCTCGGGGTGCAGGGCAGGTATTTCCTGCCGATGCTGCCGGCGTTCCTCCTCCTGTTCCGCTGCCGTTTTCCGTCAGCAGGGGTAAAGACATTCGCAGCAGGGGAAAAAGATGCCGCGCTTCCGGAAGCAGAGCGGAGCAGATCCTTCACGGTCACACCGCAGACGGTTATTCTGTTTCTGATGCTGTGCATGGATGCTTATATTTTAAAGTCGATTTTTCTCACAGTATGTAACAGAATATAAATTATGATACAATATCAGGGTCAAAAGTCTGTGTCCGCAGGAGTGCCGGCATTCCGGCAGAGAGAACGGACCTGTACAGCGCTGATTACTCTTATGACTACAAAGGAATATGGAATGAAAGCAATCATTAAACTGTTAAAAAATATCTATAAAAAACGCAGGATGATACTGAGCCTGTCCAAGGCGGATTTCAGGAAGCGTTTCGTCGGCAGCTATTTCGGTATTGTATGGATGTTCATACAGCCGCTTGTGACGGTGGCAATCTATGCATTTATTTTTGGTCCGTACGGCTTCAAATCTGCGCCGCCGGTTCCGAATGTAAGCTACACCATGTGGCTGATCCCGGGTCTTGTTCCGTGGTTTTTCTTTTCCGAGGCACTGAATATGATTACCGGCGTGCTGCAGGAATACAGTTATCTGGTTAAAAAGGTGGTGTTTCCGGTCGAGCTTCTGCCGGTGATCAAGCTGGGCTCCTGCTTTTTTGTCCATATCTGCTTTATCATGATCATGCTGGCGGCCTTCCTCATTACCGGAAAGATGCCGGATATTTACTGGATTCAGATTCTGTATTACAGCATAGCGGCAGCAGTGCTTGCACTGGGCATCGGCTTTTTTACGAGTGCCGTCAACGTGTTTTTCAAGGATATGACGCAGATCGTCAGCATCTGTCTGCAGTTCGGTATCTGGATGTGCCCGATCATGTACCATGAGAGCATCTTTACGAGCCGTGCGCCATGGGTGGCGACCGTGCTCAAGATCAATCCGCTGTATTATATTGTTGCGGGGTACAGGGATTCCATGCTGACCGGAGAGGGCTTCTGGATGCGCCCGACGCTGAGCATCTATTTCTGGGTTGTAACACTGATTCTGTTTACGGTCGGACTTAAGTTTTTTGTGAGACTTCGTCCGCATTTTTCGGATGTGCTGTAAGCTGCCGGGGAGGATTTCATATGCTGTATACGTTTTTGGGAGTCGTGGTAATCGGCAGTTTTCTGACATTTGGCAGTGTTTACATGCTGCGCGTCAATGCAGAGAAGGATCCTAAGAAAAAGGAACTGCTTGCACTGCATATGGTACAGCGGCGTCTCCGTGCCATTCTGCGGGTAACCCGCGTAAAGTATACCGTGATCGGAGAGGAGAATATCCCGGACAACGAGGCGGTGCTCTTTGTCGCGAATCACCGTTCCTTTTTTGACGTGATCATCGGCTACAATCTCGTGAAGGGACCGACGGCCTTTATTGCCAAAAAGGAAATCGAGAAGTTCACGACGCTGAAAATATGGATGGAATATCTCCACTGCCAGTTTATGGACAGAAACAATATGAAGCAGTCCCTGAAGGTTATCATCAACGCCATCCGGCTGATCAAAGAAGGGACCTCCGTATATATTTATCCGGAGGGAACCCGTTCCAAAACAGATGATCCCAAGGAAATGCTTCCGTTCAAGGAAGGCTCCTTCCGTATTGCGGAAAAATCCGGCTGCAAGATCATTCCGGTTGCCATGATCCGGACGAGAGACATTTTTGAAGCGCAGTTTCCGCGCGTAAAGCCGCAGCATGTATATGTGCGGATCGGAACACCGATTGAGATCATCAGACTGACAGAGGACGAAAAAGAACATATCGGCGCCTATACGAGAGGTGTTATTATTTCGTATATTGCAGAACTTGAGAAAAAGGCAGCGGAGGAGAACTGATGGAATTGCTGGAAATCCGCGATCAGCTGGACAAGGTAGATCAGGAAATTGTAAAATTATATAAGAAACGCATGGATCTCTGCAAGGAAGTCGCGGAAATCAAATTAAAAACAGGA
>CAZPEW010000279.1:0-273 GCA_964585695.1 uncultured Lachnospiraceae bacterium | reverse complement strand
GTTTTTGATCCGGAACGGGAGAAGCAGAAGCTGGACAATGTTGCCGGACTTCTGACCGATACTTTTGACAAGAAGGCTATCCGGGAGCTGTACCGCCAGATGATGACGGTTTCCCGCCGCCTCCAGCTCGGGGTACTGGCGGAAAACGGAAAAAGCTATGCGTCCGGCTTCCGCAGGATTCCGGCACTTGACAAAAGCGGCAGGAAGGTGGTTTACCAGGGAGCAGAGGGGGCCTATGCACAGCTTGCGGCACTGCAGTGCTTCGGAACCGAT
>CAZPEW010000278.1:0-3553 GCA_964585695.1 uncultured Lachnospiraceae bacterium | reverse complement strand
TTTTTTGCCTAAATTCTTAGTCTGCGCCATCAGCTCTTCAGTAATATTTCTGCAAAGTAAATTGCTGTCCCCTCCGGCTTTCTTTATCTGCTCCTCAGCATACTTCTGTCCGGCTTCCTGTGTAATTTTACCGTTCTGCCCTATCTTATCACCTGCAGCCACCGTCAATGCCTGTGCCAGCTCTACAGGCATCCCGCTTTCATAAAGTTTATGCACAATACCAGCACGGAAAATCTGCTGTCTTCTGGTATAGCGCACTGCATTTTCAGCCGGTTTTTCACTCTCCGACAGATCCAGTTCTGCATCCTCAGCAGGTACTGTCAGATCTTTAAATAAACCTGTCTGTTCCGCAAATTCCCGCCTCATCTGCGAAGCAATATCTATTGTTCTGCGATTGTCCAGTGACTCCCTCATATTTCCGGTAAATGCAACTACAGGGCCCTTACTTCCCGGAAGAGCTGCATTCAGCATGAGTTTTTTCTGATAATCCGCCATCGGTGTATCACTCTTATACAGATCTGCTATCAGCTGTGAATCCGGCGCATTTAATATATTGCCTTGCAAATTTACCATTTCTTTGTCTGTAAACCCAATTTTATCCTCAGGTTCACTGCCCGTCGAAATTTTTTTCAGCGCATATCTCGCCGCATTGACAGCTGCAATGTTTTCCTGATCTTCAGCAAGCAAACCGTCAAAACTCACTGTAGACTTCCCATATTCAGGATTATTATGTACAGAAAAATTAAAACGGGAAGGATACAGATTCATGATTGTATTATATAAGTAATTCAATCCTATATTGCCACTGTCATTCAGCGTCCTGTCGTTCTTCATATCAATCTCTGCTTTATCAATTTCTGCCTTTTCCTCCGCCATTGAATTCTTATCAAACTGCTGCCCAGGATTCGGCTTTGTTTTAAGGAATCCCATTTCTTCAAAAAATCCCTTAAGGAAACTCTGCGGTTCTGTCTTCAAAGACTGTGCAAGCTGAACCGGATTCTGGAAAGACAGTTCCTGTGCATGACTGAACAGATTATCTTCATCTCCCAGATCACCCATGGAACGATAGTCAAAATTCTTTGCATTGTTTTTGTACATCTGCGCCAGAACTCTTCCGGCAGTTTCCTGCTTTGCAGCTCTTGTTTCAGGACTGCTCTTTGGGTCATCCATGAATATTTTTTCAAAGACTTCTCCCATTTTGCTCTTTGCTTCCATTGCTTCCGGTGTATTTGAATAGATATATTCCTCCGGCATCTTCATATAACGTGCGAATGAAAGTTCAAACGGAATTCTGCTTGTAATACCGCGATAATAATCATCTCCAAGCATGAAATTCCCCGGCTTTCTGAATTCCTTTTCCTGCTCCGCATAGCCACTGGTATAGATATCCTCACCTGGCTGCAGATTATCAAACACCTTGTTTTTATTTAATCTGCTGTACTCAAAATCAACGGTGAATTTTCTGTTTTTTTCAGCCATATCGTTCAGAAATTCTGTCCGCTCATGCATCTTACTGATTGCATTTTTTCTTTCCTGCTCCGAGAAATAATCCTGTCCCATTGTAACCCTCCTGCAATGATAAAATGGATAATAAATCCAAGAAATAATAAAGATCTGACATTTTTATATTATGTCAATATATGCATAAAATAAATCAAAACTACATGAACGGTCGTTTTGACAGCTTAAACAGTATTTGTATTTTTATAATGCAGGATAATGCAGTATACAGGATTAACGCAGATAAATAATATAGAAATCAGCAGATTACCGGTACCACAATGAAAGACACGGATTCGCATCCGTGTCTTTCATTTTACTTCAGAATTTCTTTCCGCATTTCGGACAGAAATCATAATCTTCATCCGTTGTATAGCCGCAGCTGCTGCACACCTTGTGTGTACCTGCACCCGATCCGTCCCCATCGTTTCCGCCCTTAAAATGCAGCTGTGACTCTGCAAGAACTGTTACCTGCCCTTTCTCAATCTGTCTGCCAAGCTCAGGATCCAGTTCACACCTGGCTCCGCAGCAGCTCATCTTTGCGTAATAATGTCTGTCCCATTTAAAAACCGGAATAAAAAAGAGCATTAAATATGTATACGTCATAAAAACCTGAATATGTCCAAACTTCCCGCAGCTGCCGCAGACAACCAGCTGGTCAAACTCCAGCTGTCTGCTGCCCTGCTCTATTCCCATGATCAGAAACATACCATCCTCCTGTTCAGCCCCGTCCGATGTTTAAAGATATCTGCCTGTAATACTGTTTTTGTCTGCTGCGATTTCTTCCGGCGTCCCCACGGCAACGATCCTGCCGCCCTGCTCGCCGCCTCCCGGTCCCATATCGATCACATAGTCGGCGTTTGCTATCAGATCAAGATCATGTTCTATGACAATGACTGTCGCGCCGACATCGATCAGCTTCTGGAATACCCCGGTCAGCACCTGCACGTCCAGAGGATGCAGGCCTATTGTCGGCTCGTCAAAAACAAAAACCGTATCGCCCTGCTGCTTTCCCATCTCGGAAGCAAGCTTCAGTCTCTGGGCCTCTCCTCCTGACAGGCTCGGCGTGGCCTCACCCAGTGTGAGGTACCCGAGGCCGAGATCATTCAGGACGGCAAGCTTTGTGTATACCGGATTCATGTCGCTGCAGGCATCCATTGCATGCCTTACATCCATTGCCATGATCTCCGGCAGCGAATATTTCTTTTTCGACCTGTTTGCACGGTAAATGCCGAATGCATCCTTTGCATATCTGGTTCCCCTGCAGTCCGGACACTGGATCTCCACATCCGGCAGGAACTGGACATCAAGGCTGATTGTGCCGGTTCCGTCGCATTCCTGGCAGCGCAGCTTCCCGGTATTATAGGAAAAATCCCCGGCCTTATAACCCGCTTTCCTGGCGTCCGGAGTCCTTGCGAATGCCTTTCTCAGCTCATCATGCACACCTGCATAGGTCGCCACCGTTGATCTCACATTGATCCCGATCGGCGTCGCATCGATCAGCTTTACCTGCTTTATACCGGGTGCATCGATGCTCTTTACATGCTCCGGAAGTTTCCCGCCCTTTACAGCCGCTTCCAGTCCCGGGATCAGACTCTCCAGTATAAGAGTGGTCTTGCCGGAGCCGGAAACGCCCGTCACGGCGATAAGCCTGCCTTTGGGGATGTCGGTTTCCAGCGGCTTTACAGTATGAATCTGTCCTGTTGAAAGGTGTATCGTCCCAGCTGCAAAAATATCAGAAGCAGAGACCCGTTCACGAACTTTCATCCGGGTCTTTCCCGCCAGAAACGGTGCAATCCTGGAGTCTTTATTCGCCGTGATTTCATCCAGCGTGCCTTCTGCAAGGACCCTTCCGCCGTCTGCACCGGCATCCGGTCCCATCTCAATAAACCAGTCTGCCTTTTGAAGGATCTGCACGTCATGGTCGACCAGAACAACCGAATTTCCATCGGCTTTGAGATCCTCCATGACCCCGATCAGTCCCTCGATATTGGACGGGTGCAGTCCGATGGACGGTTCGTCAAGTACGTAAAGCACACCGGTCGTACGGTTT
>CAZPEW010000277.1:0-3576 GCA_964585695.1 uncultured Lachnospiraceae bacterium | reverse complement strand
TGGCGGTGCAGCTTTTCGGTTCGGATCCGGAGATCATGGCGTCCATGGCGCATCAGATCGAGGATCGCTTTGATGCAGTGGATGTCAACATGGGCTGTCCGGTGCAGAAGGTCGTCGGAAACGGCGAGGGCTCCGCACTTATGAAAAATCCGGAGCTTGCCTTTGAAATCCTGTCGGCCATGGTCAAGGCAGTCCATAAGCCCGTTACGGTCAAATTCCGCAAGGGCTTTACCGAGGACACCGCGAATGCTGTCGAGTTCGCCCGTATGGCAGAGTCGGCCGGTGTTTCCGCTGTTACTGTCCACGGCAGGACAAGAGAGCAGTTCTATCAGGGAAAAGCCGACTGGAATATCATCCGTGAGGTCAAAAAGGCAGTATCCATCCCGGTGATCGGGAACGGAGACATCTTTACGCCGCAGGATGCAAAGCGGATGCTTACGGAAACCGGTGCGGACGGTGTCGCCCTGGCAAGAGGCATCAAAGGAAATCCGTGGCTGATACGGCGGACGCTGCAGTATCTTGAAACAGGAGAACTGCTGCCGGAGCCGTCGCTCAATGACCGGAAGGATGTCATCCGCCGGCATGCAGAGCTTATGGTACGCTGCAAAGGCGAATTCACCGCAGTGCGTGAGATGCGCAAGCATCTGTCCTGGTATACGGCAGGACTTCCAAGCTCCGGCAGACTGCGGGACCGCATCAATCATGTGGAAACAATGGAAGAGCTGATGTTCCTTGTGGATAAAATCCGGCAGTAACCGTCTGCGCTTTTTAGGTTGACAAAAGGTGTGAAAATGTCTAGAATACAAAATCAGTGCAAATAAGCAGCATGGCAGCGGCTCCCGGAGTTTCCGGAAGCCGATATTGTATTATTGGCAGTGCGGCACAACGCAATATAATTATGTATCGCTGAAAGGAAGAACGAGATGGCAGAGGGTAAGAAAAATCTACTGACACGTGCAGGCCTTAACAAATATGAGGCGGAGCTTCATGATCTTAAGGTAAACAGAAGACAGGAAATTGCTGCAAAAATCAAGGAAGCAAGAGAGCAGGGCGACCTTTCTGAGAATGCAGAATATGATGCTGCAAAGGATGAGCAGAGAGAGATCGAGGAGAGAATTGTCGAGCTCGAGGCACTTCTTAAAAACGTTGAAGTAGTTGAGGATACAGAGGAAGGCTCCATCAATCTCGGCTGCAAGGTAAAGCTCCTGGACGTCGAGTATGATGAGGAGGTTGAATACCTTATTGTCGGTTCAACAGAGGCAAATTCCTTAAAGGGCAAGATTTCCAATGAGTCTCCGGTAGGGCAGGCACTGCTCCACCATAAGGCCGGTGATGTCATTGATGTAAATACGCAGGACGGCGATATCAAGTTCAAGGTTATTTCCGTAGAGAAGGTAGCTGAATCCGCGTAAAAGCGGAAGAAGGGGAGCAGTATGGCAGAGAATACAAATCCGCAGGAGCAGACTGCGCATCAGGCAGCAAACCCGGCAGCAAATCAGGCTGCAGAGCAGGTTCAGCCGGTTGACATGAACCATATCCTCCAGGCGCGTCACGACAAGCTCAGAGAGCTGCAGGACGCAGGCGAGGATCCGTTCCAGATTACAAAGTTTGATGTGACAAAGCATTCGCAGGAAATCAAGGATGACTTTGATGCACTTGAGAACCAGACCGTAACGATTGCCGGACGTATCATGTCCAAGCGTGTGATGGGCAAGGCAAGCTTCATGCATGTGCAGGACAAGGCAGGCAGGATTCAGTGCTATGTAACCAGAGACGTCCTGGGCGATGATGATTACAAAAAGTTCAAAAAGATGGATCTCGGCGATATCGTCGGTGTCAAGGGCTATGTATTTAAGACAAAGATGGGCGAGGTTTCCGTTCATGCGGAATCTGTCACCCTGCTTTCCAAGTCGCTCTATCCGCTTCCTGAGAAGTTCCACGGCCTGCAGGATACCGATACCAGATACCGCCAGCGTTATGTGGATCTCATTATGAATGAGGATGTTAAAAACACCTTTATCCTCCGCTCAAAGATCTTAAAGGAAATCCGTACCTTCCTGGACGGCAGAGGCTTCATGGAAGTGGAGACCCCGATGCTTGTCGATAATGCAGGCGGTGCGGCAGCAAGACCTTTTGAGACGCATTACAATGCGCTTGATGAGGACGTAAAGCTGCGTATTTCCCTGGAGCTGTACCTTAAGCGTCTGATCATCGGCGGACTCGAGAGAGTCTTTGAGATCGGCCGTGTATTCCGCAATGAGGGCGTTGACACCCGTCATAATCCGGAATTCACGCTGATGGAGCTGTACCAGGCTTACACAGACTACAATGGCATGATGGAACTCACAGAGTCCATGTTCCGTTATCTTGCGGAAAAGGTATGCGGTACGACCACCATCACTTACGAGGACACCCGGATCGATCTCGGCAGTCCTTTTAAGAGAATCACCATGATCGATGCCGTAAAGGAATATACCGGCATTGACTTCAACGATGTCAAAACCGACGAGGACGCAAAAGCTCTTGCCAGGGAGCACCACATCCAGTTCGAGGAGCGCCACAAGAAGGGCGACATCATCAACCTCTTCTTTGACGAATACTGCGAGGAGAAAATGATCCAGCCGACATTCGTCATGGATCACCCGGTTGAGATCTCCCCGCTCACCAAGCGCAAGCCATCCGACCCGGCACTTGTAGAGCGTTTTGAGCTCTATATCTACGGCCGTGAGATGTGCAACGCCTACTCCGAGCTGAATGACCCGATCGACCAGAGAGAGCGTTTTGCCGCACAGGACGCACTCGCAGCAGCCGGCGATGAGGAAGCAAACCACACCGACGAGGACTTCCTGCACGCCATGGAAATCGGTATGCCTCCAACGGGCGGTATCGGCTACGGCATCGACAGACTCGTCATGCTGCTCACAAATTCAGCTTCCATCCGGGATGTACTGCTGTTCCCGACACTTAAGAGCAATGATTCAAAGAAGCAGTAAAATCAAGGCTTCTTGAGACTGAAAAAGAGATTTACTACGAATTTACTACAAATTCGTGCAAAATTGTAGAATATTGTAGCTGGCTGTGGACTGTCAGAGATTTTTAGCAGACTGTATTTTGCAGGACGTGGAGACACCTTTTAGAAGAAATTCTAAGAGGTGTCTTTTTTGCGTTATGGCTATCTGTCAAAAATGAGAAAGGAGCTGCTTTATATGAAAATTGAAGATTCAGAGTATTTTGACATCAGGAAAAGAGACGAAACCAAGGAGGCAATCAGAGCTGTCAGGAGAAAGTACCTGAGATACAGGGATGCAGAGATGGTTTACAGTATCCAGCACAAGAAGTTACTGGAGCTGGCCGGACTTGCCGGAGCACTTACAAGAATTGACGGCTATGTGCTGATTGACAGGGATATTTTTGATGTCTGGCTGGAACAATTCAGGGATTCTCCTACAGATCCGGAAATCTCGGTGACTGCAAGGCGGCAAAGAGGCGAGATCAAATGAGCGGAAAGATATGGATGTTTTCGAATTACATTGATGAAGAGGATTGGAATAAAGCCATAATCAAAAGGAAAAGTCT
>CAZPEW010000276.1:0-3589 GCA_964585695.1 uncultured Lachnospiraceae bacterium | reverse complement strand
TTTTCATACAGTGTTACACTGTGACCGCGTTCTGCGGCAACGATGGCAGCCTCCATGCCGGCAGGACCGCCGCCGATGACCATGACTTTCCTGGGGGTCTCTGCTTTTCCGGCAGTGTAGATCCGTTCTTTTCCGGTCCGCGGGTTGACGAGGCAGCAGACAGGCTTCTGTTCTGCAATCTGCCCCTGGCACCCCTGCCAGCAGCCGATGCATGGGAGGATCTCATCCATCCGGTCTGTGAGGATTTTTTCCGGGAGATAAGGATCTGCAATGGAAGCACGGCCCATCGCGATGAAATCGGCCTTGCCCTCACGCAGCAGACTTTCTGCAACCTCCGGGTAAATGATTTTGTCTACGGTAAAAACAGGAATGGATACCATTTTGCGGATCTCACGGGCATAATCGGAAAACGGTGCTGTCCGGACGGAGGATGGCGCAGATACAATAAAGCCGCTTTTATACACACCTGCAGAGACATGCAGTGCAGAGATCCCTGCCTCCTCAAGAATCTGCGCGATTACCTTGGTGTCCTCAATCGTCAGGCCGCCCTCGACCATTTCATCTGCGGAGATTCTGTAGATAACCGGATAGTCCGGGCCGGTCAGCTCTTTGATGCGGGCGATGATTTCCAGCGGGAAGCGGAGACGGTTGTGCAGATTCCCGCCGTATTCGTCTGTCCGTTTATTGGAGAACGGGGATACAAACTGATTGATCAGATAACCATGTGCACCATGCAGCTCAACAGCATCGTAGCCTGCATCTTTTGCTCTCCGGGCTGCCTGTGCGAATTCTTCAACCAGAACATGGATTTCGTCTGCAGTCAGTTCGTGCGGCGTTTCCGGCTCGGTAGGATCCTTGATGGCGGAAGGTGCAGAAGGGCGCCTCCCCTTGATGGCACTGCTGGATTCTCTGCCGGCATGGTAGAGCTGGACAGCTATTTTTGCGCCGTAAGGATGTACGGCATCGGTCAGCTGTCTGTGGGCCGGAATGAAATCATCGGACCAGAGTCCGGCAAGATTTTTGAAGCCGGCACCATATTCATCGACGGAATTATCCTCGCAGATGATGAGTCCCCAGCCGCCTTTTGCCTTTTCTCTGTAATAAGCGATGTAGCGTTCATTGATGCTTCCGTCTTCATTGGCATATTCTGTCAGCATCGGCGGAACGATCAGGCGGTTTTTGATTGTGAGAGAGCCGATATGTCCCGGCTGAAAGATGGAATTGAATTTCATGAGCACACTCCTTTATACGGTATTGCCGAATAAAAATATACGTTTAAATTTTACTTACGACAATACCATAATACAGGAGCTGCAAAGAGACAAGCAGGCACATTCCGGTTAGATACGAACCTCCGGGTAAGATATGTGCAGAGATCAGACGGATACAGGATAATATTTTTTGGACCAGGCTTCGACAGCCTTAAGAGCAGGCAGCAGATCCCGTCCCTTTTCTGTGAGAGAATACTCTACACGGGGCGGTACTTCCGGATAAACCTGTTTCTGGATAAGCCCCTCTGCCTCCATTTCGCGGAGCGATTCATTCAGGACCTTCTGGCTGATCTCCCCGGTCATCCGCTGCAGGGCAAGGAAGCGCTTCGGCTCATTCTCGAGATGGCAGAGGATCACTGCTTTCCATTTGCCGCGGATCAGCTCAAATCCGAGATCCAGAGCGCAGATATAGGTTTTGTTTTTGTATTCGATCATGTGTTCCTCCTGTTTCAGTATTCCATGCCGGACTGTTTCATAAGACGGCAGAAAACGGCATAGGCTTTTTTCATTCGCTCCAGCGTAAACCGGCAGCTCGGGCCGGTCAGTGCGACGCAGCCGACAATAAAACTGCCGGAACGGATCGGAACGGCAAAACAGTCAAGCCCCGGCTCGATTTCCTCCAGATCTGTGGCAAATCCCAGATCGCCGAGCTCCTCGCGATATGCCTTTGCCACGGCAGAGGAGTCCGGGAGATCGATAAAATGCTCGTTGGTCGGGACAACCTTAAGAGGCTGTGTGGACAGAACAACATCATAATAATAGTAGCGGTCACCGATTTTTATCTCAAAATATGCGGTTTCGTCGACTTCCTTTACCAGATCTGTGAGGAGAGCGTGGATATGAGAAGCAAGACCTGAAGTTCTGTTAAAGCAGAGCCCGAGCTTGAGACTGCTGAGTCCGAGACAGTAGTCCAGCTCATTTTTGCTGCGGGATAAAAATCCCATATGCTCCAGTGTCTGCAAAAGCCCGGATGCAGTAGAGGGCCTGAGACCTGCTGCGCTGCTTATTTCCCCAAGGCGGGCACTGCCGTGGTCTGCAATGTAGATCATCATGGATAAAGCCCGTTCCACAGACTGGATGTACTTTTTGTCTTCTGACTGTTTTTTCATCAGGATTCCTCGATTCTTCAGTGCATGCATAACTGCACATATAAGTGCATGCATAAGTCCATGCATACAGCGGTGCTGATTCGGTAATATCGTAATTATATACGGCGATATCGAAATTTTCAAGAGTAAACAAAAATAAAATTCAATATTGTAGAATTTATCAATTGAAATGCTGCAAAATATTCGTTAATATCGAATTACCAGATGGAACGTGCAGCATTTGAAAAGAAACGGAACATAAGTGCAGTAAAATATGCAGGAGGAAAAAATGAGCGAAATCAAAGAAAAACGATCAGACCGTACAGGACAGAATGAAACGGGGATCCCGGGGGCAGCAGGGATTCCGGAAGAGCTGGTAAAGAAGCTGGAAAAGGCAGCGCTTGAAATCAGGAAAAATCTGCTGATGCTCTGTTCACAGCAGGTTATCCATATCGGAGGAGACCTGTCTGTTGCAGATGTGATGACCGTACTGTGGCAGTACCAGATGAAGTATGATCCGCAGGATCCCAAAAAAGAGTGCCGGGACCGCTTTGTGCTTTCCAAGGGACACGCGGCCGCAGTTACAAGCTTTAATCAGGCGGCAATCGGCTGTTATACGGCAGAGGATATATACAGAGAATATGCACAGGATAACGGGCGCTTTGCCATGCATTCCTGCAATCTGATCAATCCGCATGTCGAGGTATCTACCGGCAGTCTGGGACATGGACTCCCGGTTGCGGCAGGTATTGCCGGCGCGCTCAGGCTGAAGGGGAATCATGAGAGCAGAGTCTATGTGGTTATGGGAGACGGAGAGCAGAGCGAAGGCTCCATGTGGGAAGCCATCATGAATGCGGCGCATTATCATCTTGTGAATCTCATCGGCATCCTGGACTGCAACCGGCTTGGATTTGACGGAACGCTGAAGGAAATTACCGGTCTCGGCAATATAGCTGACAAGTACCGGATCTTCGGATGGAATGTGGTCGAGGTAAACGGGCATGATATTGCAGCGCTGGTTTCAGCATTCGACCATCTGCCTGCTCCGGATTTTGACAAGCCGACACTGCTTGTATGCCATACCGTCAAAGGGCACGGCGTTGATTTTATGGAGAACCAGGTGAAGTGGCATGCCGGCAGACTGAGCGCAGAGAACCGGGATGATGCCATCCGCCAGCTGGAAACAGCCTATCAGGAGAAATGGGGGACAAAATAATGGGAGTTACGCAG
>CAZPEW010000275.1:0-3598 GCA_964585695.1 uncultured Lachnospiraceae bacterium | reverse complement strand
AAATTCTGCCGTCATGATGCTGCCGGCAGAGTTATCGGGATAATTCAGGAACTTGTTGATCAGTGCACGTGTATCCGGACGGGCATTCTTTAAAACACGCTTGACAACATTCGCGGGCATTTCACTGACCATATCCACGGCATCATCCACTGCCAGATCGTTCATGATCCAGGCCAGCTCCTGGTCTGTAATCGAATGGATGACCGCCTTCTGCATGTCATTGTCAAGGTTTGCAAATACATCTGCGGCAGTTTCCTTATTCAGTGTACGGAAAACATACACCGCCTTTTCTGCATCAAGCGCAGACAGAAACTGGGCGATATCCACCTCATTCAGCTTCTGCAGCTCCGCACTCAGTTCCTTGAACTGCTTCTTTTCAATCAGCAGTCTCAGGTTCTCAAAACGATTGTCTGTATTCATGGGATTTTCCTCCTGCTTTTTCTTCCGGTTTAAACACCGGAGATGATGTCAGCGAGGAAGCTGCGGACACAGAAGCCCGCGGAAAAAGAAAGTGCCGTCAGCAGCAGAAATGGAAACTGTCCGGCCGCATAAGGCTTCTCTCCCGAATGCTTCTGATGTCCGTACTTCGGCCAACTGGGTCCATTTTTCTGCTCCTTTCTCTGAATGCAACAGCGTCCCGCCGGAAATTTACTGTTCTTTGCCGGCGCGCTTATGGCATGAAATGAGCCGGGGAAATCTCACCCGGCTCACTCAGTATAGACCTAAAAAAAACACTTTTCAACCTTTAAAAACGGATCGTGAGATCACATTTCTGCTCTATTCCGAAGCGGTCGATATAACGGTCCACCATCGGAATCCACTTGTCAATATAATCATCCAGTTCCGCCGTACCCTGGCGGCTGATGATGTTTTTGATCTGGTCCTGATAGGCAATATCCATAAAAATCCTGAGCTGGTAGGGATCTCCGAAATACGGATTGAGGCAATAGGAACCCTCGATCACATTCAGCCGTCTGGGACGGATCTCACGCGCATACTGCGGGTCAAAATCCATGGTCAGATAGTTGAACGGACGGTAATGCACGGTTTTACCCTGCAGCACCGGTGTCAGCACCTCCTCTTTGAAGCGCTCATAATCCAGATTGCCGCCGATCTCCGAGAGTCTCCCCGGTGTCCGCTGGAAACCCTGCAGATAAAAATCATCCATATGGAAGAGATTCATCTCGAATTTCTTCCGCAGGAACTTGGCTATGGTCGTCTTGCCCGCACCTGTCCGTCCGTCAATGGCAACCAGCAGGATCTTCTGATCGCCCGCGAGCAGTTTTTCCACTGCTTCCCGGGCCGGTGCAAATCTCTCCTCGTAGATCGTTTTGTCAGCATTCGCCATGTTTTCATCTGCTGCCCTTTTGTCCCGGGCGGCTTTCCCTTCCTGCTCCGATTTGTATACCCCCATAGTTTAATCTAAGATCTTTATTTTTACCATACCAAACTCACAACTTTACTGTATACTGTGATGTAAACAGCTATACATAAAACAATCTATAAGGAACAGGGAACACAGATGAATATTTCAGAAATCATTTCAAGAGAACTCGGGATCAGGGTATCGCAGACAGATGCCGTAATCCGCCTCATTGACGAGGGAAACACCATTCCTTTCATCGCAAGATACCGGAAGGAGGCCACCGGCGCCCTCAATGACGAGGTACTCCGCAATCTGTCCGACCGGCTGACCGTACTCCGCAATCTGTCCGACCGGAAGGATACCATCCTCGCTTCCATCACGGAGCAGGGGAAGCTTACCGATGCATTAAAGAAGCAGATCGAGGCTGCAGAAACTGCTTCCGTACTGGAAGATCTGTACCGCCCGTATAAACCGAAGCGCCGCACACGTGCAATGATCGCACACGAGAAGGGTCTTGATGGGCTTGCCGGATATCTCCTCCGGCGGGATGCATCGGTGCCGGTGCCGGCAGAGGCACAGAAATACCTCTCGGCGGAAAAGGAAGTTGCATCGGTTGAGGATGCCATTGCAGGCGCGGAGGATATCATTGCAGAGCAGATCTCTGACAACGCTGATTTCCGGTCCTATATCCGCAGAAAGACGTATAATGATGCACTGATTGTCTCCGCCGCCAGAGATAAAAAGCAGGCAGCCGAGACAAGCGTCTATGACAACTACTATAATTATTCCGAGCCGGTCTGCCGGATCCCCGGACACCGGATTCTGGCGATCAACCGGGGCGAGAAGGAAAAGGTCCTGACTGTAAAGCTGGAGGCACCGGAGGAGGAAATTCTCCGGTATCTGGAAACCCATATGCATGCACAGCAGAATCCGCTTACCGGAAAATACATACAGGAAGCCATTGCAGATGCCTACAAACGTCTGATTGCACCTTCCATCGAGACGTAAATCCGGAACGAACTGACCGAAAAGGCAGAGGATGGTGCCATCAGAGTATTCGGCAGCAATCTCCGGCAGCTTCTGATGCAGCAGCCGATCGCCGGCAAGGTTGTCCTCGGCTGGGATCCTGCATTCCGTACCGGCTGTAAAATTGCCGTTGTAGATGCAACCGGCAAGGTACTCGACACCACCGTAATCTATCCGACCGCCCCGCAGAACAAGGTCGCAGAAGCGGAAAAAGTTCTGGAACAGCTGATCCGCAAGGATCATGTGGATATCATCTCTCTCGGAAACGGCACCGCTTCCCGCGAATCCGAGCAGATTATCGTGCATTTCCTTAAAAAAACAGGTCTTCCGGTGCAGTACGTTATTGTAAATGAAGCAGGTGCCTCCGTTTATTCCGCGAGCAGTCTTGCGACAGAGGAATTCCCGCAATTTGATGTCGGACAGCGCAGCGCGGCCTCCATGGCACGCCGTCTGGAGGACCCGCTCGCCGAGCTTGTAAAAATCGACCCAAAGGCAATCGGCGTCGGTCAGTACCAGCATGATATGAATCAGCAGAAGCTTGGTGCACAGCTCTCGAATGTTGTCGAGGACTGCGTCAATCTCGTCGGCGTAGACGTCAATACCGCCTCCGCTGCCCTGCTCGAATACGTATCCGGTATCAACAGAACAATTGCCAGAAATATCGTAAGCTACCGCGAGGAAAACGGAAAATTCACCTCCCGCAGAGAGCTTCTCAAGGTTCCGAAGCTCGGCCCCAAGGCCTATGAGCAGTGTGCCGGCTTCCTCCGGATCCGGGACGGAAAAGAAAGTCTCGACATGACTTCCGTCCATCCGGAAAGCTATCCTGCAGCAAAAGCACTCCTCAGTCTGCTCGGCTATAAAGATACCGATATCCTCCATGGCGGAACCCGGGATATAGAAAAGAAACTGTCCGCGCTGAATACCTCCGCCGCAGCGCTGGCACAGAAAATGGATATCGGCGAGTACACACTGCAGGACATCCTCCAGGCACTCTCAAAGCCGGGGCGTGATCCGCGTGAAGACGTACCCGCGCCTGTGCTTCGCTCCGACGTCCTTGACTTTGCCGATCTGAAACCGGGGATGATCTTAAAGGGTACCATCCGGAATGTCATTGATTTCGGTGTCTTTGTTGACATCGGCGTACACCAGGACGGCCTTGTCCACATCTCGCAGCTTTCCGATCACTTTGTCAGACACCCGCTGGAC
>CAZPEW010000274.1:0-3604 GCA_964585695.1 uncultured Lachnospiraceae bacterium | reverse complement strand
CCTGCTGCAGATTCAGGGTGCTTACTGCCTTACGATCATGACGGAGGAAAAGCTTATCGGTGCGCGTGATCCGCAGGGCTTCCGGCCGCTTTGCATCGGTCGGCTGGACAACACCTGGATACTTTCTTCGGAGAGCTGTGCGCTGGATGCAGTCGGTGCAAAGCTGGTACGGGATCTGAAGCCGGGGGAAATCATGGTGGTAGATCATAACGGCATCCGTTCCATTACAGATCACTGCAATAAGGTCAAGCCGTCGCTCTGCGTGTTTGAGTATATTTACTTTGCAAGACCGGATTCCATTATTGACGGGGCATCTGTGCATGAAGCCAGACTGCGCGCAGGAGCTTTCCTTGCGCTTGAGCATCCGGTGCAGGCAGATGTCGTTATCGGCGTCCCGGATTCCGGACTGGATGCCGCAGTCGGCTATGCAAGGCAGTCAGGCATTCCTTACGGAATCGGACTGATCAAGAACAAATATATCGGCAGAACCTTTATTGCACCCGGACAGGAAGCGCGGGAGAATCTTGTTAAAATCAAGCTGAATACCATCCGGCAGGAAATTGAGGGGAAAAGGGTTGTACTGATTGACGATTCCATTGTCCGCGGAACTACCAGCGCACGTATCGTGCAGCTGATCCGGGAGGCTGGTGCCAGGGAAATTCACATGCGGATTTCCGCACCGCCGTTTATGAACCCCTGCTATTACGGAACGGATATCGATTCGAGAGACAATCTGATTGCCTGCAGGCATTCCATTCCGGAAATTGCAGAGATTATCGGCGTGGACAGTCTCGGATATCTTTCCGTTGCAAGTGCAAAGCAGATTGCAAAGGGAGAGGGCTGCATGGGCTACTGTACAGCCTGCTTCAACGGAGAGTACCCGACAGAAATACCGTCAGTTACGGAAAAGAACCGCTTTGAGGAAAAGATTCCAAAGGAATGGAAGGACAAGCACTTTGCCTGTGCCGGCGTCAAGCCGGAAGAGAAGCAATAACAGAGGATGAGGAGAATATGATGAAAAGTTACAGTGAAGCTTATAAGAATGCAGGTGTGGATATTACAGCAGGATACAAGGCAGTGGAGCTGATGAAGCAGCATGTGGCAAGGACAATGACTGCAGGTGTGGCCTCCGGCCTCGGCGGCTTCGGCGGACTTTTTGAACTTCCGGAGGGATATAAAAAGCCGATTCTTGTTTCCGGCACGGATGGCGTAGGTACCAAGCTGAAGGTGGCATTCCTCATGGAAAAGTATGACACGGTCGGCATCGACTGTGTTGCGATGTGCGTTAATGATGTCATCTGCTGCGGCGCCAGACCGCTTTTCTTCCTGGATTACATTGCCTGCGGCAGAAATGTTCCGGAAAAGATTGCGGATATCGTCAAGGGTGTAGCGGATGGATGCGTACAGTCTGATTCGGCACTGATCGGCGGAGAAACCGCAGAAATGCCCGGCTTCTATCCGGAGGATGAATATGATCTTGCCGGTTTTTCCGTAGGTATCGTTGATAAGGACAGAATTGTCGACAATAATTCCATGGTGCCGGGAGATGCGGTCATTGCACTGCCTTCGAGCGGCGTGCATTCGAATGGTTTTTCACTGGTGCGAAGGATTTTTGATCTCGATCATGCAACGAAGGAGAGTATTTCTGTCCCGATGGCAGAGCTTGGCGGAAGGACGCTCGGAGAGACGCTGCTTACACCGACTGTAATTTATGTCAAACCGGTGCTGAAGCTTCTGGAGAAGGTTTCGGTTAAGGGAATCAGCCATATTACAGGCGGCGGTTTCTATGAGAATATACCGCGTTCTATCCCGGACGGACTTGGTGCAAGGATCAGAAAAGAGGATGTACAGGTGCTCCCGGTTTTCCGGATGATCCAGAAAACCGGAAATGTAGCAGAGCGGGATATGTTCAATACCTATAATATGGGTGTCGGCATGAGCGTTGTCGTTGCAAAGGAAGATGAGCAAAAAGCACTTGAAGTACTGCGGGAGAACGGCGTAGCCGCCTACCATCTCGGGGAGATTGCCGCATCTTCGGATAAGGTAATTCTGGAATAAACGGATACTGCCATAAAGATGGATCATGTTATAAAGACGGCTGCTGGAATTACAGGCTGATACCGGAAGAAAAGAAAAAGAAAAATTCGGCTGGTTTGCAGAATGAGGAGATCAATATCATGACATATGATGTAAATGAAATGAAAACACTTCTGTCGGGGAATACCTATCCCGGCAGAGGAATTGTAATCGGAAAGTCCCGGAACGGTGCGAGCATTGCGGTTGCCTATTTCATCATGGGGAGGTCCGTGAATTCCAGAAACCGTGTCTTTACGGAGGACGGTGATACGGTTACGATTTACCCGGCAGATGCTTCCATGGTATCTGATCCGAGTCTGATTATTTATTCGCCGATCCGGAAACTTTCCGATCATCTGATTGTGACGAACGGAGATCAGACGGACACGATTTATGATTTCCTCAAGGAAGGAAACACGTTTGAGGAAGCGCTGGAAACGAGAGCATTTGAACCGGACGGTCCGAACTGGACACCGCGTATTTCCGGAATCGTTTCGCTTGATGATGCCGAGGAGTACAGGCTCTCGATTTTAAAGGCAGAGGACAGTGAGGGAAAATACTGTGCAAGATACACCTACAGCTACCATCTGGAGAACGGACTCGGTCATTTCATCCATACCTATCAGTCCGACGGGAATCCGATTCCTACCTTTACCGGAGAACCGGAGCGGGTTATGATTCCGGATACGGCAAAGGATTTTGCAGATGAGATCTGGAGCAGCCTGAATGAAAGCAACAAAATTTCCCTGTATGTCCGCTATATCAATGTAATTACCGGAGATACCGATAATGTCATGATCAACAAGTATAAAAGAGTGTAATGAAAAATTACATCCAGGAGGCGTGAAATGAAAGAATTTGAACTGAAATATGGCTGCAATCCAAATCAGAAGCCGGCAAAGGTATTTATGCACAAGGGGCAGGAGCTTCCGTTTGAAATTCTGAACGGCCGTCCGGGATACATTAATTTCCTGGATGCACTGAATTCCTGGCAGCTGGTATCCGAACTGAAAGAAGCAACCGGCATGGTTTCTGCTGCATCCTTCAAGCATGTATCGCCGACAAGTGCGGCAATCGGCAGGAAGCTTCCGGAAAAACTGAAAAAGGCCTGCTTCGTGGATGATATCGAGGGACTTGATGAAAGTCCGCTTGCCTGTGCCTATGCAAGAGCCAGAGGAACGGACCGCATGTCCTCTTATGGGGATTTCATAGCGCTTTCTGATAAATGCGATCTGACGACAGCGGAGATCATCCATCGGGAGGTATCGGACGGTGTGATTGCACCGGATTATGATCCGGAGGCGCTGGAACTTTTAAAGACCAAGAAACAGGGACCTTATAACATCATCAAGCAGGATCCGGCATATGTACCGGAAGAAATTGAGCGGAAGCAGGTCTTTGGCGTTATTTTTGAGCAAGGCAGGAACAATTACAAGGTAACGGACGAAGCATTCGCGAATGTTGTTTCAAAGAACAGGGACATTCCGGTGGAAGCGCGGCTCGATATGACGGTTGCGCTGATTTCGCT
>CAZPEW010000273.1:0-3609 GCA_964585695.1 uncultured Lachnospiraceae bacterium | reverse complement strand
CAGCTGTTTCCGTACATTCTGTTTTTTTACATATAAATGATTTGCATTCATAATAATGTGTGTATATTTTCTGCGAATTCGTATATAATAAAAATAGATGAAGTATCTGCTGCGGATAAATTGAAAGAAATTTCAGTTATTTCAAAAAAGCGGAAGCAGAAATTCCTTTGGATATGTCAGGAGGAGCGGTATGAAGCATTTCGGAAAATTCAGTGATATTGCCGGAGAGGTTTATGAGGCAACTCTTTTTGCGATTTCAAGGATTATCCCTCTGATTGTTACAGGAGGACTTCTGATTGCCTTCTCAAGTCTGATCGGGACAAAGCTGCTGGGGATGGATCTGTCAGATTCTGCGGAGCATCTTTCCTATGGGGCGGCAGGATCGCTTCTGTATGTTCTGAACCAGTCCGGCACGCTGGTTCTTGCTTTTATGCTGCCGCTTCTGTCCAGCTACATAGCGGTTAACATAGCGGGCAAGGAAGCGGCTGTTGCGGGTCTTATTGCAGGCATCATTTCCATGGGAGGAATCAGCGGCATTATTTCCGTACCGGAATCAGGATACTTTGGCTCTATCTGCGGCGGCGGGGCAGCAGGCTTCCTTACACTCTGGATGAAGCGGAATGCAGACAGGGAGTCAGGCCGCAGAAATGCACCGTTCTATAATACCTTTCTGGTTCCGCTGCTGTCCTCATTCCTGACGATCCTTCTCATGTACTACTGTCTGGCACCGCTTTTTGGTCTCCTGATCGACTGGCTGTATGCCGGCCTCTTATGGCTGCAGGATCATCATCTCAGGATTCTGGTCGGCGGGGTTACGGGAGCCATGAGCAATTTCGATTTTGGCGGGCCGGTCAACAAGCTTGCTTATAATTATTCAAGAGTTCTTTTTGATGCAGGAAACAGGGAATATTACGCGGCTTTTACTGCTGCAAAAATCATCCCGGGAATTTCCGTTTTCCTGGCGGCAAAGCTTTATCCCGGACTGTTTACCCAGAATGAGAGAGAACAGGCTCTGCCGGCTGCCTTTATGTCCTGCTTCGGAGGCATTACGGAAGGTGCAATCCCTTATGCACTGCAGGACCCGGTTCCGGTAATTTTTGCAGAGATGGCAGGCGGGGCAGCTGCTGCAGCCATGGTAATGTCCATGCGGATCGACATTGCCGTGAATGCCGGCGGTTCTCTGCTCTCTGTCTTTATGGTTTCTGATCCCTGGAAATGGGTGGGGGCGCTTATGACAGGACTCGCAGTAACGCTGCTTCTTTTGTACATTTTAAAACGCCATTTCAGGAAAATCGGGAAGTAACGGAGGGAAAGAGTATGGCATGGGAAGGAATTGAAGATATCATCAACCGGATTCCGATCGGAATTGCTGTCGTAGAGACAAGAAAAAAGAAAATTCCGTTTCTTTCGTCCAGCCTGAGCTATGGGAGATGGCTGGGGATTTCTGCCTATGATGCGGAAAACGCAACCTATATCCTGCGGTCAGCGAATGCCTTTCTGCTGCATACACTGCATATTTCCGGTTCTCTCAAGGGCGGGATGGATTTCAGCAGAATCATGGAAAAATATGTGTACAAGGATGATCTGGAACTCGTCAGGAAAACGATCTGCGATGCTTTCCTGCAGAAAACCACCTGCGATTTCAGGCTCTGCATGGAAGATGACAAAAGATACTGGATAGAAATGGAAGGCGAGCCGATCGAGGAGGAGTGCGGCGGCAGGCTGGCTTCTTTCCGGTTTTTGAATATCACGGAGCGGAAATCCAAGGAAATTTCCTTTATAGAAGAACTGGATTATATGGAAAGGCACGGCGGCAGCAATATGCTTTCCAAAGGAAGGTATAATCTGAGCAGAAACACCGTGATGAATTACAGCGTTTTCGGCGATGAAGCACTCTCTGTCAGCGACAGGGAAACCTATGACAATGCCATGCTGCGTCTCATCGGCATGATCATGGACGAGAAAGACCGTGCGGCAGTTAAACAGGTACTGCTGCGCGGGAATCTCCTCGAGGCATTTGACAGAGGCGAAACGCATTTTGAAATGAAGTACCGCAGATGGCAGAACAGCGGTGCACCGATCTGGATTCTCAAGATCTGCGATACGTTCCGGGTACCCTATACAGATGAAATCGAATGCTTTGTATGCTCCTATGATGTCACGGAAAAAACCATGACAGAAAATATTATTTCGAGGATGTCTGAGCTGGAGTATGATTATTTCGGACTGATCAATGTACAGAACGGCACATTTACAGTATTCCGCAGCACCAGTGATTTCCGGTATGCCGACTTCCGGCGTCCGGTGGATTACAATTTTGCAATGGAAAACAAGATCAGAAGCAACCAGCAGATTACGGACCACAGCGAGTCGATTCATGCACTTTCACTTGAGACTGTGCGCGGGGAGCTGTCAAAAAGCGGCATATACCGCTATTCGTGCGGATTTTATGACAGAGACGGCAGTGAGCGGTGGACGAATTACCAGTTCTGCTATCTCAATCCGCTTGGAGAGGAAATCCTGTTTCTGGAAAGTGACATTACAGCACAGAAAAAACAGGAAGCAGAGAAAACAGAGCAGATGAACCGTATCCTTTCCTCCAGAGAGAAGGCTGTTGAAGCAAAAAGCAGTTTTTTCTCCAGTATGAGCCATGATCTCAGGACGCCTCTCAATGGTGTCATCGGCTTTACGGATATGGCGATCAAGGAGACAGATGCCGCCAAAAAGCAGATATATCTCGGAAAAATAAAATTATCCTGCAATCTGCTTCTGGATCTTGTAAACGACACGCTGGATATCTCAAGGATTGACAGCGGAAAAATGGTTCTCGAGCCGGAGGTGCTGGATGAAAAGAACCTGGTGGATTCGGTGCTGACAGCATTGAAGCCTTCTGCGGATCTTAAAAAGATCAGCATGGAGTGCAGTATTCCGGCGGAAATAAACGGAAAAGTCTACGGAGACCGGGTAAAGCTCCAGAAAATCATGCTGAATATTCTCTCCAATGCGATCAAATACACACCGGAGGGCGGCCATATTCTGTTTAAGCTGGAGCGGCTGGCCGGCAGCGCAGACGGCATGACCAGGCGGCTGACTATCCGGGACAACGGAATCGGAATGCATCCGGATTTCATCAGAAAAATGTATGAGCCTTTTTCACAGGAGCATCGTCCGGAGGCTGCGAATGTAATCGGAACCGGTCTGGGACTTTCCATTGTAAAGCGGATTACCGATATGATGGGTGGCACAATCCAGGTAGAGAGTACAGTCGGCAGAGGCACAAGCTTTGTCGTTCTGCTTCCGCTTCAGGAAACGGATCAGGCAGGGGCAGAGAAGGAACGGTCCGGACCGGAAACGGAAAATTTAAAGGGAAAAGTGGTTCTTTTATGCGAGGATAATTATCTGAACCGTGAAATCGCCGAGTATGTTCTTAAGGAAAAGGGCATCCGTGTTGTCAGCGCAGGAGACGGTGCAGAGGCACTTGGGCTGTACCGGGGATCGGCACCCGGCACCTTTGATGCGATCCTGATGGATATCCATATGCCGGTCATGGACGGATATGAGGCAAGCCAGGCTATCCGCGGCTTAAGGAGACCGGATGCTGCCGGCATT
>CAZPEW010000272.1:0-3621 GCA_964585695.1 uncultured Lachnospiraceae bacterium | reverse complement strand
TTACCTGCTGTAGGATTACTTCGCATAGTCGACAACGCGGGATTCACGGATCACATTTACCTTGATGGTTCCAGGATACTGCATCTGATCGTGGATCTGCTGTGCAATATTGTGTGCCATAACAACCATATCATCCTCACTTACCTGCTCCGGAACAACCATGATTCTTACCTCACGTCCGGCCTGTACTGCGAATGACTTCTCTACACCGCTGTATGTATTGACAATGTCTTCCAGTTCCTTCAGTCTGTTGGTATATGCCTCCAGAGACTTCCTTCTTGCGCCGGGACGTGCAGCAGATATCGCATCTGCAGCTGCCACGATGCAGGAAATCAGAGAGGTCGGTTCCGTACCGCCATGATGGGAAGCAACCGCATTGATAACGGTCTCCGGCTCATGATATTTCTGACAGAGCTCAACACCCAGCTGAACATGTGTACCCTCTGTATCATGATCCACAGCCTTGCCGATATCATGCAGAAGTCCGGCTCTCTTTGCAAGCCTTACATCCAGTCCGAGTTCCTCGGCAAGCAGTCCGGAAATCTGTGCAACCTCTACCGAATGACGCAGTGCATTCTGTCCGTAGGACGTCCTGAACTTCATACGGCCGAGCAGTTTGACAAGCTCCGGATTGATTCCGTGGACACCGACCTCGAGTACGGCTGACTCGCCCTCCTCGCGCATCTGGTCATCCACTTCCTTCTGGCTCTTCTCAACGACTTCCTCAATCCTTGCAGGATGAATGCGGCCGTCAACAATCAGCTTCTCAAGCGCAACTCTCGCTACCTCTCTCCTGACCGGATCAAATCCGGACAGAACAACTGCCTCCGGCGTATCATCAACAATCAGCTCCACACCGGTCAGCGTCTCAAGTGCGCGGATATTTCTGCCCTCACGCCCGATAATACGGCCCTTCATATCATCATTCGGAAGCTGTACTACAGAAACAGTTGACTCTGTCACCTGGTCTGCCGCACATCTCTGGATGGCATCCACAATATACTGACGGGCTGTCTTCTCAGATTCTTCCTTTGCCATGTTATCGTATTCACGGATCAGCATTGCTGTTTCGTGCTTGATATTCTCTTCCACTGTCTTTAAAAGCTCTGCCTTTGCCTGATCCTTGGTCAGTCCGGAAACTCTTTCCAGTTCGGAAAGCTTTTTACTGTGCAGTTCATCGATTTCTGCTTCTTTTGCCTTTAACTTCTCTTCCTTTTTCTGGAACTCCTCCTCTTTCTGGTCCAGCATCTGGGATTTCTTTTCAGAAACCTCATCCCTCTTTAACATCCTTTTTTCCAGCTCGGTTACTTCTTTACGACGGTCTTTAATCTCCCGATCCAGATCATTTTTTGCTTTCAGTGCCTCTTCCTTTGTTTCCAGAAGAGATTCTCTTTTCTTATTTTCCGCAGTTCTGATCGCATCATCAATGATTTCTCTTGACTTGTCCTCGGCTGAACCTACCGTTTTGACATAGTTCGCCTTCTCCTTGTTGCTGCCAAGAGTGAACATAATGATACCCACAATGACCAGAATTGCCACAAAAATCACAATTCCCACTGGGGTCACTTCATGTACCTCCTTCATATTTACTTGTTAATGTACAAATATAAATATGTCTAACAGGTCAGAACCACCGTTCTGTCGTCATTTTCATATTTTTATTTATATAATGTATTGGAAAATTTGATTTATACATTTATTAACTTCTCCATTTTATATAAAAGTAAAGGGTCTGTCAATAATAGTCTCATGCGTATTTTCCGATATGCAGGAAAGAAAGCAGAAAAAAGCCCGGGAATGCAAGCTCAGGCATCCCCGGGTAAAATTTATATTCAGAATTTATATGTTCGGAATTTATGAACCGCTTTCCATGGAGTCCTCTATGCACCCCAGTGTTTTGTAAAGAAGCTTGTAAAGTGTACTGGCCTCCTCCGGTGTAAGCCGGATGCAGCCGCCCATCTGTTTAGGGATTTCCACGGCCTTTTCCTGCATTTTTTCTCCCTCCGGAGTAATATTCACCTCGAGCTCACGTTCATCCTGATGAGAACGCTCTCTCCGGATCAGGCCCTTTGCCTCAAGCCGCTTCAGAAGCGGTGTCAGCGTACCGGAATCCAGATACAGACATCTGCCCAGCTCCTTTACATTTACATGTTTCCTCTCCCACAGAACCATCATGACGATGTACTGCGTGTAGGTCAGATCAAAGCGCTCCAGAAACGGCTTGTACCGTCTCGTAACCTCTTTGGCACATGCATAAAGCGGAAAGCAAAGCTGATTTTCAAGTCTCAGTGAATCATACGGATCCTTCATGTCAATCTCCCGTCTCAGAGTGAATCAATGTAGCTGCAGGCCGCCAGCGCCGCGACCGCGCCGTCCGACGCTGCCGTAGTCAGCTGCCTTACCGTCTTTGTCCGGCAGTCGCCCGCCGTAAAGATACCGGGCGTCTCCGTCCGGCAGCTCTCACCGGCTTCCACATAGCCCTTGCTGTCCAGCCTGACCACATTCGCGAATGCTGCGTTGTCCGGTGCCTGCCCGATTGCCACAAAGAGTCCGGAAACCGGCAGATCCCTTTCCTCGCCCGTTATCCTGTTCCTGACCGCTACGGCAGTGAGGCCATGTTCATCGGCCTTCAGTCCGGCAACCTCGGAATTCAGGACAAATTCAACATTCGCCTTGTCCCGCAGCCTGGAAACTTCCTTTTCATCTGCACGGAAGGCATCTCTTCTGTGAACCACATATACTTTCCTGCAGTAATTTGCAAGAAACTGGGCATCCTCCAGCGCCGTATTCCCGCCGCCATTGACGCAGACATCCTTGTTGCGGAAGAACATTCCGTCACAGGTTGCGCAGTAGGAAACACCCTTGCCGATCAGCTCCTTTTCATTCGGGAGGCCCAGCGGGCGGTTTTTTGCTCCGGTTGCCAGGATAACTGCCTTTGCGGTATAGCTGCCCTGGTCTGTCGTTACAAGCTTGCCCTCTCCGGTATCCTCGATGGACACCACCTTCTCAAATGCAAATTCTGCCCCGAGCCCTTTTGCCTGCTCATAGAGTCCGGTCGCAAAATCAAAACCGGAGATATGTGCGATGCCCGGGTAATTCTCGATATCCGGTGTATTGATGATCTGACCGCCGTAAGCGGCAGCCTCTATGACCAGCGCCGTCTTGCCGGCTCTGACCGCATAGATGGATGCGGAAAGTCCCGCAGTCCCTGCTCCTGCAATAATAATATCGTACATACTCTCCCTGTCCTTTCTGCCCTTGATTACTTAAGAAGATCCAGAACCGCATCCTTCGGAATAAATCCGGTGGACTGTCTGTAGATGCCTCCGTCCTTGAATACGATCAGTGTAGGGATTGCTCTGATTCCATAGCGGTTCATCAGCTCATCCTCTTCATCCGCATTTACGGACATTACCTTAAATCCGTCTGCGTGATCTGCAATATCCTCAATGATCGGAGAGAGCATCTTGCACGGTCCGCACCATGATGCCCAGAAATCCACGAGAACCGGAACCTTGGACTGAAGAACTTCCTGATCAAAATCTGCTGCTGTAACCTTTGTTGCTGCCATATTGACACCTCCGTTATATTTGTGTTTGGTTTGTCTTTGTTATGAAGCAA
>CAZPEW010000271.1:0-3683 GCA_964585695.1 uncultured Lachnospiraceae bacterium | reverse complement strand
AAACAATATATAATGCAATTGTTCTTTTTATGAAACTCTGCCTGCAAAATCTGCAGATCTCACAGCAAAATTGGCAGAAAGCGACAAAATTAAAAAGTGCTGCAGACATGCCCTGCATCGGGTCTGTCTGCAGCACCTCCATATGGAATGCCGCTCATTTTTCTTTTGTCTTCATAATAATATCAGCTGTATAAATTCCATCCTTCCAGCCGCTGCTGTAACCGCCCTGGTATTCCTCTGCAATATCCCGGAGTATTTCTCTGCCGTATCCTTTCCTCGCAGTAAGCTTCTGCCTTATCTCCGGATCATCCGAGGTATTTTCCACGCGGATAATCAGATATCCCTGTTTCACGGATGCCTGAATGCGGATATATACCGGTTCCCTGCTGCACTCCGCTGCCGCACGGACTGCATTGTCCATCAGGTTGGAAAAGACACTGCATAGCGCAACAGACTTGATTCCAGGGATTTCTCCGACATTCAGCTCTGTACTGAGTGTGATTTTTTTCTCCCTGCATTCGGCGGCTTTCTCAGCCATAACCGCATTGATTATATGGTTTGCGCTGTACTCGTCATGATGCGCATCATATTCCAGAATCTGGAAAAGATTTTCCAGATTCTCGGCCGCTTTATCCGCATCTCCCTGCCGGATCAGTGCGGCAGCCGTAAGCATCTGATTTTTATAATCATGCCGCAGCTTGGCAAACTCGTGTTCCTTTGTCTCCAGCTCTTTAAAATGCTCGCTTTCCAGTTCACGCAGCCGCTTCAGTTCCTCATTCTCATAGCGGATTTTCTCCCTGCGTTCATTCCAGAGCACCAGATAGATCAGCCAGAAATCTGCGGCAACAGAAATCAGTGCACCGATCAGGGCAAGCGGATCCTCTCTGCACACTCCCATCTTAAACGCCGTCATCCGCCGCTTCTCCGCAGCCATGCAAAGCAGGAACTGTCCTACAGGAAACAGAAGATAAAAAATATAATGATATCCCTCCACACTGTCCGAAACAGACCGGTTCATTACCCAGGCCGCGGCATAGAGGAGAATCCCCTGCAGTCCGGTTATGGATGCATTGACCGCCAGCGGATTTGCCATATGGAGAAGCCCCATACGCTCATCCGCATGGAAAAAAATGGTAACAATCATTTCCGACAGTATCTCCACAGAACCGATCATGAGAAAAAGCAGCAGCTTTTTCCAGAGCGGTTCCCGGAAAGCGGAAATAGTATAGATCAGTATCACGGCTATATTCAGGATCGTCACTGCGACAAATACAGCAGACCCCATTCTGCTGCCCAGTTTGACCCAGGAAGCCAGCGCTGCGGTCAGTAAAACAGCCGCAGCTGCAGTTTCCTGTCTTGCTCTGTTCCACTTCGTATGGAGCGAAAGATTGATGCTCCCGAGGATAAACAGCGCCTGGATAATCCATAATATAAAATTTACGGCAAACAGCATGCTTAATCAGTCCTTTTGTTATATGCTATCGCTTAGATACTCAAAATACGTCTCTCTGAAATCCGCATATCTTGACCTGCTGATCGGAATCGCAACCCCGTCCGTCAGGAATACGGTATCTCCCTTTAATTCGGAAATTTCATTCATATTTACGATATAGCTCTGGTGGCACTGCGAAAAGTATTCCGGCAGCTTCCGGAAAATTTCCGCCAGCTTTCCGTTGCTTTTTTCAACATGGCCGTCCTTGAGATGTACAAGGATTGTATGTCCTATGCTCTCCAGATAAAGGATCTGCTCCATGGAGACCATCGTGTTCTTCTGCCGGAAGGACAGCAGCAGTTTCTGTACGGACCGCATGTGCATATTCAGACTGATTTTCTCAACCAGCAGGTTCAGCTTTTCCTGTTCTACCGGCTTTAACAGCAGTCCGGCAAGATTAAGCCTTCTTAAAAAGACATCCTGCGAATATTTGGAATAAGATGTTATAAATACAATTCTGGCATCCGGAAGAATTTCATACAGTCTTTCGGCATAGTCAATTCCGCTGCAGCTGTCTCCCAGTTCAATATCCATAAAAATCACTTCGAACTTCATTCCGCTGCTGATTGCTGCATCCATTTCTCTCCAGGTAGAGTACGTATGGATCTCCTGGAAATATTTACTGTTCTCTGTCAGCGATTTCATTTCTGAAAGAAGCTCTGTCGAGTCATCACAAATTGCCGCATTCATTTCCGCTCTGCCTGCCTTTGTCTTATTAAACCGGCCAGCTGATTGATGGTTTGCTTTCACTTACCGGTTTGAGTTAATTTATACAACACTTTCTTTTTCAAAAAAAGGCTTGTATCAAATAATGCAAATTTCGCGGCATAATTTACATAATTAACGGAATTTAAAACAAAAAAAGACGATTGCAGGCAAAACCCGCTGATTTTATGCGGACTGCACTTCATACTGCCGGCCGGCAGGAGATACATAATCAGCGGCTATGAATGCCATAAATATCAGGAATGTATTTCCTCCTCCAGAGTTCTGTACAGCTTTTCCGGCTCGATCGGTTTTGCCAGGTGACGGTTCATACCGGCATTCAGACATTTCTGTATATCCTCGGAAAAAGCATCGGCTGTCATGGCAATGATCGGTACCGTTCCGGCATCCGGTCTGGACAAAGCCCGTATTTCTCTCGTGGCTTCATATCCGTCCATAACCGGCATACGGATATCCATCAGAATACAGTCATAATAATGAATAGAAGATTTCCGGAAAGCTTCCACTCCCTGCTTCCCATCCTCCGCAACTTCCGTAATCATTCCCTTCTGTTTCAGCAGGGCAGCCGCAATTTCCTGGTTCAGCGGATGATCCTCACAGAGGAGCACAACCTTTCCCTTAAGCGCTGCGTGCTCTCCGGCAGCAGCCACACCGGGCGCTTCTGCTTCCGGAGACACCGCTTTCCCGGCAGCCCCGGTTTCTTCCTTTGCATCGCTGCCGCTTTCCCCGCTCCGGATGCAGGCGGAAGTGATTATGACCGTAAAGCAGGTGCCTCTGTTGATTTCACTTTCCACGGAAATGGTACCGCCCATCGCTTCCACCGTCTTCCTGACAATGGCAAGTCCCAGTCCGGTTCCGCGTGCCGCGGAAGTATCATTTCTGTTTTCCTGCGTAAATGGCTCAAACAGCTGCTTCTGGAATTCCCTGCTCATACCGATCCCGCTGTCGCTGACCGTCATGGTAAAACGCATGCGGCTGTCCGGAAGCGGATCCTCATGAATCTTAAGACGGATTTCACCGCCTTCGGGTGTAAACTTCACGGCATTCGACAAAAGATTGAAATAGATCTGATTCAGACGCATGATATCGACAACCGGGGTATATCCGCCGACCGGATCCGTTTCAAGAATAAAATGCTGGTGCTTCTCGTCGCAGAGCGGGCAGATCACCGCATTCAGATAGCCGCAGAATTCCTCATACGGGTACGGCTCCGGATGGAGTTCCATCTTCCGGCTCTCCATTTTTGACATATCCAGGACATCATTTACAAGGCTCAGGAGAAATCTTGAGGATGTATCGATTTTATCCAGACTGTCTGCCGTTACCGGCGGATTCTGCTGCATTTTTGCAATATCGGTCATCCCGATAATACCGTTAAGCGGTGTCCGGATGTCATGACTCATACGGGAGAGGAAATCCGACTTTGCCCTGCTCGCAGCATTCGCAGCATCTGCATTGGCACGCA
>CAZPEW010000270.1:0-3699 GCA_964585695.1 uncultured Lachnospiraceae bacterium | reverse complement strand
GGCGGGTGCTGCAGCATTGAATGGGGGCACGGCGGCAATGCAGGGAGGTGCGGCAGTGCTTGCTGCATCCGGATGGAAAGCAGAAGCGCTATGGGGGCTTGTCAGTGCGGTTTCGGTTTCGGCAGCGATGCTTTTCCTGTCGCTTTTGTTTGACAGACTGACCGGGAAGGAGAGTCTCGGCGGCGGTGACATCAAACTGTACTTTATGACGGGGCTTTATATGCGGCCCGGAGAGGCAGCGTTTAACCTGATTCTGTCCTGTATTATCGGACTGATTTTTGCGGGTTTGCTGAAAAAACAGAAAATCCCGTTTGGCCCGTCCATATCACTTGCGACATTTTTATCAATTTTGGTTGGAAGAAATTTCGTTCAGTGGTATATTAGTCTCATCTAAATGTAGAAATATGCTTTGCTGCAGTACAAAAGCAAAACAGCAGGCTTAAGACATTTAAAAATGCAATGCAGGCATTGATTTGGACAATTTATAAAGTTAAGTTTATTGAACAAGATATAAGGCATAGTCTGCAGAAAAATTCAGGTAAAGGCGGAAAGGATTCCTATGGCAAACGGCAAGGTAATCGGAATTGAGATAGGAAATTACAGAATGAAGCTGGTCTCGAATGCCGGCGGGGAGATCAGGCAGTTTGTTTCGGAGGTTCTTCCGGACGATTCTGTAAAAGACGGAATGATCACCTACTGGGACGCAATGTCGCAGTTCCTGCGAGAGACAGTCAAGGCGCACGGTATCAGCGGCAAAAAAACGGTAATGGCAATTCCGATGAGCGCAGTATTCATTCGCAGGACAAAGCTTCCGCTGATGACAGTTGAGCAGCTCAAGATCAACCTTCCGTTTGAGTTCCATGATTATATTACGGAAGATATGAACAAATATATTTACGATTACGCGGTGATGAACAGAACGGAAAACGGCATGGAGCTCCTCGCTGTAGCCTGTTCCAAGGAAATCATCAATAAATATAAGACGATGTGCAAGGCGGCCAGGCTGAATCTCGTAGGGCTGGTGCCGGAGGCAATCGGGCTGCAGCGGATCATCCAGAGATACAATGAAGCCGGCGGTATTACAGACAAGGATTACGCCGTACTGGATCTCGGCGACCGTTCGCTGAAGCTGCACTTTTTTAAAAACGGTGTTTATGAGATCACCCGCAACCTGGAGCCGGGCTGTCATGATATTGCGAATGCAGTCGCTGAGCTGGAGGGGAAGGATATCCATATTTCCAAGCTGCAGCTCGAGCAGAATGCAGAGCAGATCCCGGAAAGTGAGACGGTGAGCGATCTGTACGGCAACATAGCGGTGCAGATCATGCGGGTACTTAACTTCTACAGCTTCAATAATCCGGCGAATACCATCGACACGCTGTATTACTGCGGCGGAGGCAGCAAGTACCCGAAGCTGCTGGAGGAGATCGCAGGGCAGGTTTCACTGCCGCTGAAACGGATGACGGAGCTGATGCCGGGACTCACGCCGGAACTTGAAGCAGAAATCATTCGCTGTCCGCAGTGCTGTGGAATTACTTTTTGACGGGGGAAAAACCATTGGCAAAGCCTAAGATTACATTAAACAAACCGATCGGGCGGAAAAACAAGTATCCGGAAAAAACGACGATCAACCTTTTATACAGAGAGAGTCATACAGCCGAGAATATTTTCTCGCTGGTGTGCTTCGGTATTTTCCTGATCTTTCTGTATTTCTTCCTGCGCTATTTTGTTTTTTACCAGCTGCATCGCGCTGATGCGGCAGAGCAGAAATACCAGCAGGCAGAGGAGGCACTGAATGAGGCCAGGGATCAGAACAGTATTTATGATCAGGTGCGGCAGCAGTACAGCCATTACGGAAACGGCTATGTGAATGATGAGGAAAAAGCAGAGCAGGACCGTGTTACGATGCTGAATATCATCGACGAAAAGATCCACAGCGTCGGCGGAATCCAGAGCATTGCCATTACAGACAATGTGGCAACCGTAACCCTCGAGGTTGCAAGCGCGGACAGGCTTCCGGCGATCATTGAGACACTGCAGCAGAGCGAGTATGTATCCTATGTAACGGCGCAGACAGCCGGAACAGTGGACAAAAATCAGACGGCGCCGGCTACGGTAACCAATGCAGACGGTTCGGTCACCGTACAGCAGCTGGTCAATGCAGTGCTGACCATCTATTTCAGAAGCAATGAGGAAGTACAGGCAGCGATCAGCAGCGGGACGGCAACCGCGAATGACGCCGCACTGGATGCCGCCCAGACTGCAGTAGGCAGCAATGCCTATGTACCGGAAATCACACAGACGGAAGCAGCAGCGGATCCTGGGGCACAGGCCGCAGCAGATGCGGCAGCGCAGGCACAGAGCCAGGCAGCGGCACAGACACAGGCTGCACAGACCGCACAGACAGCAGCGCAGGCGGCACAGTCAGCTGCCAAGGCAGCTGCAAAGAACAGCACAAAATCCGGCAGCAGCACAGCAGCATCTTCCGGAAGCAGTTCCGGCAGTGCAGCGGCACAGACTGCAGCACCGGCAGCACAGACTGCACCGACGACGGCCGCAGCAGCCGGCCAGAGCGTTAACATCCAGACACCGACGACAGATACGACCATCAATGATCTGCAGAGCGGCAAACAGCCATATTAGGAGGAGAAAAGATGTCTCTTAACCGAGCATTCACAAAAACAGAAAAACTGCTTCTTCTGATTCTGGCAATCGCACTTCTGTGCCTCTGCTATTACCGCTTCGTTTTTGTTCCGGTACAGGATCGGATTGCAGCAGCAGATACAGCCCCGCTGGAGGATGAGCTCACGGCGGAACAGATGAAAGCATCCCAGATCCAGACCATGCAGCAGGAAATCGCCGAGAACCAGGGAAATGAAACCGGCGTTGTGCAGAGCTATGATAACTTCACTGCCGAGGCCAATGCGCTGAATGCCATTTTCCAGGCGGCATCCACCTTTAACTTCAGCTTCTCACAGCCCATTGCAGACGGTGATGCCGTCCGCAGAAGCATCGGCATTGATTTTACGGCATCGGATTACCAGGTTGCGCACAGCATTATCCAGCAGATCCATGACTGTCCGTTCCGCTGTCTGATCCGTGACATCAATATCACGGCCCAGGGCGTAAACGGCGCGCAGGGCAGCGCGAATGTCTCCAGTTCCCCGGTTTCCGTCAGCCTCAATGTCACCTTCTTTGAGACACTGTACGATGCAAAGACCACCACAGGTCTGGATTATGCACAGGGATCCGAGCAGAAGCAGAATGCCGGCGGCCTCGCGAATGCAGATGTATCCGACATCCAGCGGAGCGACCTGGAGACGGCAGCAGAGTCCATCGCGGCAGGAAAATAATGCATCCGGCGGTTCAGACGTAAAAATGCCTGCTGCAGCAGAAAACAAAGCCGCAGCAGCCTGATGGAGAAAGAATATCATGCGGAGCAGCAGCTTATTTAAGAATAAAATGAGATCGGAGAGTGGCGCAACACTTATGACAGCGCTGCTTTTCTTTATCATGTGTGCAGTCTGCGGCTCCGTCATCCTCGCCGCCGCCAGCGCCGCCGCCGGCCGCATGAGCAGGCAGCAGAGCAGCGACCAGGCATACTACACCGTCACATCCGCGGCAAAGCTTCTGAGGGATGAGATAGACGGAGAAACAGTGACAGTCAGAAAGGTGGTTGAATCCACAACAGGCAGTGAT
>CAZPEW010000269.1:1478-3704 GCA_964585695.1 uncultured Lachnospiraceae bacterium | reverse complement strand
CGGCAGATTCAGACTGTGCAGCCATTTTACTTCGTCCAGGAGTCCGTTCTCCATCATCCTGTCCACCCGGCTGTCGATCCTTTTATAAAGGGCATCCCGCTCATCTGTCAGCACAAAAAACATTGCATCGTACACCGGCGGACGCATCCGTTCCTCCTGATTATGGCGGGAAATCGGTTCCCCATGGAGTTCATAATACTCCAGTGCGCGGATTACCCGCCGCACATTGTGCGCATGTATTTTTTCAACGGAATCCGGATCTTTGGAAATCAGCTCTGCATAGAGTTTTTCCGGTCCGCCGGGCAGTTCTGCTCTCTTTTCCAGTTCCTGCCGGATCAGCAGAGATTTTTCCGTATTTTCCTCTCTGAAATCAATTCCATAAAGCAGCGCCTGGATGTAAAAGCCTGTCCCTCCGCAGAGTATCGGCAGGTGTCCGCTGCGATAGACAGAAGAAAGTTCTTCCTCTGCCATTTTCTGAAACATCGCCACATCGTAATTCACATCTGGATTGATAACATCAATGAGATGATGCGGTATACCGTTCATTTCATCTGCGGATGTCTTTGCTGAACCGATGTTCAGTCCTCTGTACACCTGTACAGAATCAGCCGAAATGACCTCTCCCCGTATATCTGCTGCAAGAGCGGCACTTACCGCGGATTTCCCGACAGCAGTCGGTCCGGCAATAATTACCAGCGGTTTTCTGTTATCTATATTCATTACACAATTCTCTTGAATTTCTTTTCAAGCTCTGTTTTTGAAACAGAGATGATGGTAGGCCGTCCATGCGGACAGGCATACGGGTTATCCAGGCTCAGAAGCTCTGCAATCAGCGACTGCGCTTCCAGGAGACTGAGGTGATTTTTGCCCTTGACAGCCGCCTTGCAGGACATGGACGCAATTTTGTAATAAATAGTTTCCGGCGTGGTCATTCCGGTTTCATCCGACAGCTCATCCAGCATTTCAATCAGAAGTTCCTTCTTGCCGATTTCAGGCAGATCTGCCGGAACCGCCGATACAGAATAATCATGTCCTCCCAGGCTGCTGATTTCATATCCAAGTCCTGCAAAATACTGCTCATACTGATCCAGCATCAGTGATTCCTGCGCAGAAAGCGTGAGCAGAACAGGCGGTGCCAGATACTGTGATACAGGTGACTTGTCTTTCAGCTTTTCCATCATACGTTCAAAATTAACCTTTTCATGCGCTGCATGCTGATCAATGATGTAAAGCTTGTCACCGTATTCAATCAGCCAGTAGGTTTCAAAAAGCTGTCCGATGATACGGTGTTCAGTCTGGGCCTTTTCCGAGAGAAAACGATCCTGGAAAAGCGACTGCTGCTCCGGCTTTGCGGGTTTACTGTCGATAGACCGGGGCTCCTCTCCGTAACTGCTTTTCTCACGCAGACTCTGCCGGGCCTCCTCAAAATGCCGGTAGGTAAAACCACTGTCATGTTCAGCCGCCGCTTTTACGCGTTTTTCCTCAAACGGTTCCACATGCGGCAGTTTCGGAATCCCGGCGTCAGTCTGTTTCTCTTCTTCATTTCGGGATTTATCCTCGTTTTCCTTAAGATCCGCCGCAACAATCAGTTCTTTTTCATGCAGTGCCTTATTGATGGAATCAATTATACAGTTATAAATCATCATTCCGTCTGAAAACCGGACTTCCATTTTCTGCGGATGAACATTCACATCAACAATTTCCGGATTGACATCTATACTGAATACTGTAAACGGAAATTTATGCATCATAAGGAACGGACGGTATCCGTCCTCGATTGCCTTTGTGATCATCGGATTTTTAACAAATCTTCCGTTTACAAAATAAATTTCAAAACTGCGGTTGGCTCTTGTGATAACCGGTTTTCCGAGATATCCCCGGATTGATACAACCGGCGTTCCGGTAAGCTCATTCCTATCATAGCCGTCATTCACCGTAAACAGCTGATCGGTTACCTCACGTCCGTAGATGGAATAAATCACATCCAGAAGCGAACCATTGCCCAGTGTAGCCAGTTTCTGTTTCCCGTCAATCATAAACCGGAAAGCGACCTCAGGGTGTGCAAGAGCCTCTTTTTCCACAATATCCTGAATCTTGCCGGCTTCTGTCTGGGCCGACTTCAGGAATTTTTTCCGGGCAGGAACATTTTTGAAAAGATCCCGCACAATAATCGTTGTTCCTTCCGGTGCGCCGATTTCAGAGAATTCCTTTTCAATTCCGCCGTCA
>CAZPEW010000269.1:0-1468 GCA_964585695.1 uncultured Lachnospiraceae bacterium | reverse complement strand
CATTTCGGTGTTGGATACAGCGGCAATGGATGCCAGTGCCTCACCACGGAACCCCAATGTATGGATATTGTCAAGATCTCCGGCATCCCGGATTTTACTGGTGGCATGCCTTAAAAATGCAGTTTTTACTTCTTCCTTTTCTATTCCGCAGCCGTTATCCGTAATCCGCACAAGTGAAATGCCGCCTTCACGGATTTCTATGGAAACAGAAGAAGAACCTGCGTCAATTGCATTTTCCAGCAGCTCCTTGACAATGCTCAGCGGACGTTCTATCACTTCTCCTGCTGCAATCTGGTTGATTGTTTCATTGCTTAAAACTCTAATGCTCATCTGAATTCAGTTTCTCCCTAAGCTCAAAAAGCACATTCATTGCATCGAGCGGTGTCATATGATTGAGATCCAGAGATCTTAAAGATTCTGCCACCAGTGTTTCCGGTGCTGCCGGCAAAGCATGCTCCCTTTTTGCCGTTTCTGCTGCGCTTTCTCTTTGATCAGCCTTATATCCTTCAGCCTGAACGCGCTGACCGGCATCATCCGGTATGGATGTCTCTCCTGAAATTTCCTTGATATTTTCCTGCTGATACCCTTCTTTGTCTGCAATCCGTCTTGTTCCGGCAAGAATGTCCGCATTGGACAGTTCACCCGCAATTTCCTTTGCACGGTCTATGACCGGTTTCGGGACACCGGCAAGCGATGCAACATCTATGCCGTAGCTCTGATCCGCACCGCCGGGAATTATTTTCCGCAGAAAAATGATGTCATCCTCATGACTTGTAACAGCAATACAGTAATTGTTGACACCCTCCAGGCTTCCCTCCAGTTCCGTCAGCTCATGGTAATGCGTGGCAAAAAGCGTCTTTGCCTTTACAACCTTGCTGATGTACTCGACTACTGCCCATGCGATGGAAAGTCCGTCAAAGGTCGAGGTTCCGCGTCCGATCTCATCCAGTATCAGAAGCGAATGCGTTGTCGCATTGCGCAGGATATTAGCTACCTCATTCATCTCTACCATGAAGGTAGACTGTCCGGAAGCAAGATCATCCGAGGCGCCTACACGTGTAAAAATACGGTCGCAGATGGAGATGTCCGCTTCTGATGCAGGCACAAAAGATCCGATCTGTGCCATAAGAACAATCAGTGCCGTCTGCCGCATATAGGTGGATTTACCGGCCATATTCGGTCCTGTGATAATGGCAATCCGGTCTTTTGCATCATTCAGATAGGTATCATTCGCAACAAACATCCCATCCTGCATGAGCTTCTCGATAACCGGATGCCGTCCGTTTTTAATATCGATAATGCCCTCTGTATTGATGGAAGGCCGCTGATAATTATTTGCAGTCGCTACCTTTGAAAGAGAGATCATGCAGTCCAGACAGGCAATATAATGGGAAGCCTTCTGGACACGTTCGATATTTCCGCCAATCTGGTCTCTGACATCGCAGAAAAGCTCATATTCCAGCGAATT
>CAZPEW010000268.1:0-3707 GCA_964585695.1 uncultured Lachnospiraceae bacterium | reverse complement strand
AATATTGCTGTAACGCTTCATTCCGGTACCTGCAGGAATCAGCTTACCGATGATAACGTTTTCCTTAAGACCGATCAGATGGTCAACCTTGCCGCTGATGGCAGCCTCGGTCAGAACCTTGGTGGTCTCCTGGAAGGATGCGGCTGACAGGAAGGAATCGGTTGCAAGCGATGCCTTTGTGATACCAAGCATGGTTCTCTTTCCTTCTGCCGGCTTCTTGCCCTCGCTCTCGAGTCTCTCGTTCTCATCCTCAAAATCAAGTCTGTCTACAGATGTGCCAGGGATAAAGTCAGAATCATAGGACTCGTTGACCTTAACCTTTTTCATCATCTGATGAACGATCATCTCGATATGCTTATCGTTGATTTCTACACCCTGCAGTCTGTAAACTCTCTGTACCTCGGAAATCATGTAATCCTGCACAGCCTTAACTCCCTTGATCTTAAGGAGGTCATGCGGATTGATGGATCCCTCTGTCAGAACGTCACCGGCTTCAAGTACCTGCCCCTCCATAACCTTGATTCTGGATCCGTAAGGAATCAGATAGGTCTTGGACTGGCCTCTCTCGTTGTCGTTGACAACAACTTCTCTCTTCTTCTTGGTGTCCTTGATCTCAACAACACCAGGAATTTCTGTCAGGATCGCAAGGCCCTTAGGTCTGCGGGCCTCAAAAAGCTCCTCGACTCTCGGAAGACCCTGTGTGATATCGCCGCCGGCTACACCGCCGGTATGGAATGTTCTCATGGTCAGCTGTGTACCAGGCTCACCGATGGACTGTGCGGCGATAATGCCGACTGCCTCACCGACCTGTACAGGCTGTCCGGTTGCAAGGTTTGCACCGTAGCACTTTGCGCAGACACCGTTCTTGCTTCTGCAGGTCAGAACAGATCTGATCTTTACAGAAGTACGGCCGAGCTTGTTGATCACTTCCATGATCCTCGGTGCTCTCTTTGGCGTAACCATATGGTCTGCCTTGATGACAACCTCACCGGTATCCGGATCCGTAATCGTCTCGGCAACATATCTGCCGGTAATTCTCTCCTGCAGCGACTCGATGTTCTCCTGTCCGTCGCGCAGAGCGGAAACCTCCAGATAAGGAATCTTGTCCTTGCCGGCTGCGCAGTCGATATCACGGATAATAAGATCCTGTGATACGTCTACGAGACGTCTTGTAAGGTAGCCGGAATCGGCGGTACGCAGTGCGGTATCGGACAGACCTTTACGTGCACCGTGTGCGGAGATGAAATACTCCAGTACATCCAGTCCCTCACGGAAGTTACTGGTGATCGGCAGCTCGATGGTACGGCCGGTTGTATCCGCCATCAGTCCTCGCATGCCGGCCAGCTGCTTGATCTGCTTATCGGAACCACGGGCTCCGGAATCGGCCATCATGAAGATGTTGTTATACTCATCCAGGCCGGACAGCAGATCCTTTGTAAGCTGATCATCTGTTTCCTTCCAGGTATCGATAACTTCCTTATATCTCTCCTCGTCCGTAATAAGACCACGGCGGTAGTTGCGGGCAATCTTGTCAACAGTTGCCTGCGCCTCATCAATCAGCTTTTCCTTGGTATCCGGAACCGTCATATCCGAAATGGAAACGGTCATGGCTGCTCTCGTGGAGAACTTGTAGCCGATTGCCTTGATCTCATCCAGTGTCAGTGCTGTCATGGTTGCTCCGTGCACATCCATAACCTTCTCAAGAATCTGCTTCAGATGCTTCTTCTTTACAAGGAAATTGATTTCCGGCAGCAGCTCATTGCCCTCTACGGAACGATCGATAAATCCGAGGTCCTGCGGGATGATCTCATTAAAGAGGAGACGTCCCACGGTTGTATCAATAACGCCGGTTCTTACAGTACCGTCCGGCATCGTCTTGTTGATTCTGCACTTAACCTTTGCATGCAGCGTAACGCACTTGTTCTCATAGGCAAGGATTGCCTCGTTGATGGACTTAAAGATCATGCCCTCTCCAAGGTCTCCCGGGCGCTCCTGTGTCAGATAATAAACACCAAGCACCATATCCTGTGAAGGAACGGCTACCACACCGCCGTCCGAAGGCTTAAGCAGGTTGTTAGGAGAGAGCAGCATGAACTTGCACTCTGCCTGTGCTTCCTGTGTCAGCGGAAGATGGATAGCCATCTGGTCACCATCAAAATCGGCATTGAACGCTGCACATACAAGCGGATGCAGCTTGATTGCCTTGCCCTCTACGAGGATCGGCTCGAATGCCTGGATGCCCAGTCTGTGAAGCGTCGGTGCACGGTTCAGCATAACAGGATGCTCCTTGATAACATCTTCCAGGATATCCCATACCAGCGGATCCAGTCTCTCGACCATCTTCTTTGCATTTTTAATGTTGTGTGCCTTGCCGGACTTTACAAGCTCCTTCATAACGAACGGCTTGAAAAGCTCGATTGCCATTTCCTTAGGAACACCGCACTGGTAAATCTTCATTTCAGGACCGACGACAATAACAGAACGTCCGGAATAGTCAACTCGCTTTCCGAGCAGGTTCTGTCTGAAACGTCCCTGTTTGCCCTTCAGCATATCGGAGAGGGACTTAAGCGCTCTGTTTCCAGGGCCTGTAACCGGACGTCCGCGGCGGCCGTTATCAATCAGCGCATCCACAGCCTCCTGCAGCATACGCTTCTCGTTTCTGACGATAATCTCCGGAGCACCCAGCTCCAGGAGACGTGCCAGACGATTGTTTCTGTTGATGATTCTTCTGTACAGATCATTCAGATCCGATGTTGCAAATCTGCCGCCGTCCAGCTGGACCATCGGACGCAGATCAGGAGGAATAACCGGAAGGTTGGTCAGAATCATCCATTCCGGACGGTTGCCGGAAGAACGGAAGGACTCCACAACCTCCAGTCTCTTGACAATTCTTGCTCTCTTCTGGCCGGATGCATCATCGAGTTCCTTACGGAGCTCGGCATATTCCTTCTCAAGGTCGATTTCCTTCAGAAGCTGCAGAACAGCCTCTGCACCCATGCCGACCGTGAACTTGTCATAACCGTACTGCTCCACTGCATCGCGGTATTCCTTCTCGGAAAGAATCTGCTTGTAGCTTAATGCGGTATCGCCCGCATCCAGTACGATATAGGAAGCAAAGTAAAGTACTCTCTCAAGGATACGAGGGCTGATATCAAGGATCAGTCCCATACGGGACGGAATGCCCTTGAAGTACCAGATATGAGAGACCGGTGCAGCCAGTGCAATGTGTCCCATTCTCTCACGTCTTACAGAGGACTTGGTAACCTCAACGCCGCAGCGGTCACAGATTACACCCTTATAGCGGATTTTCTTGTACTTGCCGCAGTGACACTCCCAGTCCTTGACCGGTCCAAAGATTCTCTCACAGAACAGTCCGTCTTTTTCCGGCTTCAGTGTTCTGTAGTTGATTGTCTCCGGCTTTTTAACCTCGCCGTGAGACCATTCCAGAATTTTATCCGGAGAGGCAAGACCTATTTTGATTGAATCAAACTGTATTGGCTCATAATTCTCTGCCTGTTGTGCCATGTATGTCCTCCTCTATTAATTGTTATCAGAATCAATGTCGTCAGAAGATCCCGCTGACTTTGCAGCGCTGTCATCGTCATCACTAAAAAGATCATCTGCAGAGTAGTCATCCAGACCCTCGCCGTCGTCATTCAGATCCTCTGCCATGGCTCTTGCCAGTGCATCGTCATCCAGATCGCCGT
>CAZPEW010000267.1:881-3740 GCA_964585695.1 uncultured Lachnospiraceae bacterium | reverse complement strand
CATCGGACCGCTGATCAGCATCGTTCCGCCTTCACCCAAAGTAATGTTGTTTGTAACAAAGCTGAAATGCAGACCTGCCGCATCAACACCGACATATAAGTTTGTAACGACGGACATCAGAATCTGACCGAAGGCTAATGTTACGATAGCCAGATAGTCACCCTGCAGCTTTAAGACTGGAATCGAAATCAATAAGCCAAACAAAGCTGACATGGCACTGCCGCAGATAATTGCAATAAATAAGCGCAGAATCTCATTCGGCACAGCTGTTGCCAGCATGCCTGATACAATAGCAGCTGTAAAACCGCCAACTGCCATAAAGCCAGCCTGCCCCAGGTTCAGTTCGCCCGAGAAGCCGACATTCATATTCAGACCGATGGCAGCTACGATATATGCACAGATCGGCACTAACAGAGAAGTGAATAATCTGGTCAGGCTTCCTGTACCGATCATTGTCTGCAGTACTGCATATGCGATGATTACAATTAAGAATGATGTTGTTCTTCCACGCATCTGGCGGCTGAACATATTAGTAAAGAAATTATTCTTTTTCATTTTCGCCACCTTACACTTTCTCATTGATCTTCTTGCCTAACAGTCCAGTAGGCTTGATCAGCAGGACAACAATCAACACCGCAAATACAATGGCGTCAGAAAGCTGTGTCGAAATATAAGCTCTGGCGAAGATCTCGATGATGCCTAACAGAAGGCCGCCAAGGAATGCACCAGGAATTGATCCGATGCCGCCGAAGACGGCAGCTGTAAATGCCTTGATGCCCGGCATGGAACCTAACGTTGGATAAACGGAAGGATACGATGAAACAAGCAGTACGGCTGCGATAGCCGCAAGACCTGAGCCAATTGCGAAGGTGATGGAAATGATGCGGTTGACATTGATTCCCATCAAAGTAGCTGCGCCTTTATCCTCGGAACATGCGCGCATGGCACGTCCTGTCTTAGTTTTATTGATGAATAAGGTCAGCAGGATCATGATGATGATGTTGACTGCAATTGTGATCATGGACAGATAGGATACACTCAGTCCGCCAATATCCAAAGAGCCCTGCGGCAGCGCATTCGGGAAGATCTTAGTGTCAGCTCCCCAAAGCAGCAGTGCTCCGTTCTGCAGAAAATAAGAAACACCAATTGCGGTGATCAGCACCGATAAGCTGGATGCCTGACGCAGTGGCTTATATGCGAGTTTCTCAATCGCAACACCTAAGACTAAACACACCACGATTGAGACCAGCACTGCCGGAATGACCGGCATGCCGAATGAACTCAACATGTAAAATGCCACATAAGCGCCTACCATGATGATATCGCCATGGGCAAAGTTCAACATTTTCGCAATACCGTAGACCATCGAGTAGCCCAGAGCGATGATTGCATACACTGATCCCAGACCGAGACCACTGATCAAATAAGACAGAAATGCCATATGAAGTCCTCCTAGAAAAAACCAATATAGGCTGCCAAAGATTTCTTCCTTGGCAGCCTCTATATATCAAGTTTACTGACAGTGATTACTCAGCAGAAACGTAAGCACCGCTCTTTACTACGATTGCTCTTGGATCCTTAGAGACTTCACCGGTTGCCTTCCAAGTTACATTCGAACCTGTGACACCGTTGAATGTCATTGATGTGAACTGCTTAACGAGTACATCAGTGATTTCCTTAGCCTTCATGCTGGAAGTGACACTTCCTGCCTTGACGCCCTGTGCGATTGCATAGATTGCATCATAAGCATCAGCTGCGAACTGGTTAGGTGTTTCGTTGTACTTAGCCTTATATGCCTTAACGAATGCTGCTGTCTTTGTATCTGTAGAATCAGCAGAGAACGGTGTCAGCATGTATAAGCCTTCAGCCAATGTTGCATCAAAGCCATCCTGAGAAAGGATACCATCCATACCATCACATCCGAAGAATGTAGCCTTGACGCCCTGCTTCTTAGCTTCCTGAAGGATCAATGTAGCCGGCTGATAATAGATCGGCATGAAGATGACATCAGCACCAGCTGCTGCTAACTGCTTGACCTGTACAGAGAAGTCTGTAGCACCATTCTGGAATGTCTGTGAAGATACAATATCCAGGCCTAATTCCTTAGCCTTAGCTGTAAATGTTGTATTGATACCAGTTGAGTAGTTATCATCAGAACGATAGATAACACCAATCTTTGTACCTAAATTTGTGTGTGTGCTCAGATAAGTAGCAGAAGCAGAACCCTGGTTAGGGTCAGTGAAGCACATCTGGAAGACATTGCCATAAGCTGTAGAGCTGTCAGCCATATCCTTGAAGATAACACCTGTAGATGATGCAGATGGTGTCAAAGCAAAGATACCGTCTTCTTTATATAAAGGTGATACAGCCTGGCCAGCGCCGGATGTAACTGTCCCCAGAGAAACCTGCATGCCCCAGTCTACGAGGTTGTTGTATGCAGTAACAGCCTTTTCAGCATCAGCCTGATCATCTTCAGCCTTGAACTCATACTGCTGTCCGCCCTGTGCGTTGATTTCTTCAACAGCCAGAGCTGCAGCATTTGCTACGGCCTTGCCATATACGGCAGCATCACCTGTCAGAGGTCCAGATGAGCCAATCTTAATTGTTCCTCCTGCTGCTGCACTGCTGGAACTTGTTGTTGTTGTACCGGTTGAGGAACTACAGGCTGCTAATGACATAGCCATTAACGCTGCCATTCCACCTTTCATAAATGACTTGTAATTCATATTTCTATCCTCCCTTTCAATTTCTTATTTTGAAGATAACGAAATTATAGAGAGGCTCAAAAACAAAATCAACCACTTTTTTCACTTTATTTTCACATTTCATGAAAATTATTCATATTTTATGAAACAATTT
>CAZPEW010000267.1:0-862 GCA_964585695.1 uncultured Lachnospiraceae bacterium | reverse complement strand
ATAGTATTTTGTTTCTTTTTGTCCTTTTTTATCTCATACATTATATCATCTGCGTGTTCAATTGCTTCCTGCAGAGTGATTTTCTTTTCACTGCTTACTTTAAACTCACCAATGGATGCACCTAGATGATACGGATGGTGCTGGTCTCCCTGTGAAATATGATTCAAGGAAAGACGCAGTTCTTCAATCATGGAAGAAGCACCGATGATGACAAACTCATCACCGCCGTATCTCATGGCAAAAGCTGATGTATCCTGCAGCCCTCTGGTTATAGCCTGTGAAACTTTGAGGATTGCATCATCCCCTGTTTCATGGCCGTACATATCATTGATCTTCTTCAGATTATCAACATCAATAAAGCAGATATATGCCGTCAGATTCTTTTTCATCAGCTGATCATAAAGAAGTCTGCCCTTCTGTTCCAAGCCAAAGCGGTTATACAGCCCTGTTAATGGATCAGTGATATACAACATGCTCAATCTGCTGTTCAGATTCTCCATTACAGAAGCACGGCGAACTCTTTCGATGGCATTATCAATCAGTGAGAATGCTGTTTCAAGGAAGTTGAATTCCATCTCACTGTTAAAACCGTCGGTCACGATATAGCCGATGCATGTCTCTTCTGCCTGCAGAGAATATACCTGCAGCATTGTTTTATTCTTCATGATCTGTTCCGGCAGAACAATCCTTCTTGAGAAAGTCGCATAGATATGTTCTTGATCACACAGCATTCCGTGCGGGTCAGACATGCCGATCAGCATCATATCGCCGCCATAGTGGCGGACAGGATTGGTGTTGCCGAAGTTCTCCAAATACAGGCCGTTGATGACTAGATACATGGATCCGCTTTGGAACTCAGCGG
>CAZPEW010000266.1:1975-3751 GCA_964585695.1 uncultured Lachnospiraceae bacterium | reverse complement strand
AAAAACTGAGGACCTCGGTCCTGCCCGGATTTCTGACTGCCATAACAGACAGTACTGCCATAAAAAGGAGTACAGCCCATAAAATCCCACTGCATAATCTGCCCGGCTTGTCCATAAAAAAGCTCCTTATCTGTAGCGGTCTCCGTACATCACAGACTTCCTGTAGGCTTCAGCGGAAAACAATGATGCAGAATCACATTATTGCCCGGATGATCCTGACCCGTAAACTGCTCCGCAATCCTCACAGCAATTTTTTCCGCATTCTCCTCCGTAAGATCACAGAGCATCACAAGATACTGGTTGGAGCTGTACTGCGTATAAAGATCACTGAGCCGGAGGCTGTCGCGGATGCATCCACCGAGACGGTTCATCTCCGTCTGCCGGCTCATCCGGTCAAGGAAACCGCTGTGCGGCCTGATCATGGTAAAGAGAATGATAAACGCACTGATATCCTGGCGCTTCATCCGACGCTCCATAAACCGGAAAATCTCCCGGAAAACATTGATATCCTGGCAGTACGCACCCTGCTCAGCGTTCCGCTCCTTCATAAACTCCGCAACCTGGAGCGCATCCTGGGCAATCGCCTCCCTCTGCCTGTCATCGATCAGCTGTCCGCCTGCCTGCAGCCCGGCCCCGGTCATTTCCGCCTTCTCCGGCACATTCCCCGAATATCCCGCATTCCCCGGCACATTTCCCGGCACATTTTCCGGCACACTTCCTGGCTTGTTTTCCGGCATTTTCTCCGGCATATCTGTCTTCTGTTCCATACCGCACTGTCCCCTGTCCGCAATCTTCAGCCCGCAGCCCTCAACCCTCCGGCTGCAGACAATATGGTTATTAATTATTTTTATTCTACCACAGTTACGGCAATAATTGACCACAAAAAGCGGCAAATCCATCCCATTTTTTTCCGTTTCCGTCCATCGGCATATTCCAAAAGTGTCTCACATAATACAGCCTGATGTCACACCATCTGCCCCGTCCTCCGCCGGCATCCCTGTACAGCAAAAAGAGGCCGCGCCGCAGCGCAGGCCTCTTTCCGCCGGATATTGTATATAGGTATTTCAGTATGGACTGTTCTTTCCGGCTGCTCTCATCTCTGCAGCGCAGCCTTGCTCTTAAAGCCTGCCGGAACCGCCTGCAGCACCGCCCACGCAAGCACGCAGGTACCGATTTTGTCCACCAGGTTGGATGCGATATTCCGGATAAAGGACGCCGCGAATATGCTCTGCCCCGCCTGCCGCATGGCAAGCACTGCCACATCCGACCAGCTGCCGTTGAGGCCTCCGTAAATCAGGATGCCGATCGGCGTTCCGATCACCGGACAGATCACACTCAGGCAAAGTCCGAGAATCACAGCCACCGGAAGCGTAAACTTCCATTTCCTCGCGGCAAAGCCGACAATCAGACCAAGCGCCGCATTCACGATAAAAAACGGAATATCCGTCGGACTGTAGATGAAGCCCGTAATAATATTGCTGAGCGACCCCACAATGGCAGCCGGAACCGGCCCCATCAGCACAGCCATCATCACTGTCCCGAACGTATCCAGATACAGCGGCAGCTTCAGCGCCGACGTAATAATCCCCAGAACGATATTCATTGCGACAAAAATGCCGCCGAATGCAATTAACTGAACCTTGTTGTTTTTCATATTCTTCCCCTTAAATTTCTTTTTAAACTTCCTTTTGCATTTCCTGCAGAACATCTGCTGCCTCATCCATCGTCAGAACCGATATGGACAGCCCCGCCTCCGCAAGCGCTTCTATCAGTATT
>CAZPEW010000266.1:0-1965 GCA_964585695.1 uncultured Lachnospiraceae bacterium | reverse complement strand
AAGACACCCGGCTTCTCAGCCATCTCCGCAGGCATCAGTCCGGCATCCAGCCGCTCCCCGATTTCTCCGCCCCAGTCTGCCGAGCATGTCAGGTGGCAGCCGCAGCTCGGGCTGCCCTCCACGGAAACGATCCCCAGTATGGCAAACCGCGCCGGATCCGAAGCATATTCCCTAAGCTGCCGCAGGACCGGCTCCAGGATTTCCGCCGCGAATGCACGGTAGAACGGCTGATCAAACTGTTCCCGTACATGTCCCCAGCGCCTGGAACCATAGAGCTGCAGCTCCGGACACGGAAGCTGCAGAAGCTGTATATCCTGCTCCAGTGCAAGCCTGAGGAGCCGCCCCCGCAGGGCATTCTCCTCGCACAGTGCACGCTCATCCTGACGTACCTTGGCAGCCGTATTAAGACTGCAATGGGAACCAACCAGTATCTTTTTCATTTAAAAACCCCCGTAATTCTGCACGACACGACCGCCTCAAGATATCTCTATACTAGTTCCGCACAGTGCCTCTGTCCAATTCATATATACCCCCGCCGCAGCCCATTAATCGTAATAAACGATAACGCACCACAAAGACGCCGGGCCCGTGCCGGTCTTTAAAATTTATCAGATTTTAAATAAAACAATTTGATTTATAAATTGCTTATGATATATTTACTATATCTTAAATTCATAAGGAGAAGCACTATATGCGTCTACGTTTAAAAGCCTTACGCGCGAATGTAAACATGTCGCAGGAAGCAGCAAGCAAGGCAATGCATGTCTCAAAACCCACGATCATCAGCTGGGAAGCAGAGCGTACATTCCCCAGCGCAGAACAGGTCCTCCGGTTATGCGCACTCTATCACTGTTCCCCCGAGGACATCATGTCCTACATCCATCTGGAAACACACGTAAAGGAGGCCCCGAATGCAGTTCAGACTCAGAGCCCTGCGGATTAACGCAGACCTGCGCCAGTGCGACGTCGTCAAGGAAATGCTGATCCACCGCGCCACACTCGTCAGCTGGGAAACAGAAAAAACCTTTCCCAATGAATTCCTGCTGCAGGATCTGTGCCAGATCTACCACTGCAGCGTAGAGGACGTCCTCATCCCGCCCCGCAAAGAGCGGAAAAAGCCACAGGCCAGTCCAGGTTGACATACGTCAACCTTTATAGCCCGCGGCTTCTGCGTTGATCCGGATATGAATATGCAGCCTTTTTCTCCCGTTAAAGCATATTTTCAGGCTTGCTCATCCTGCCGGTCCAGCCTACGGATCGAGCCCAGTCACAGCTTTCTAAAACGTCCTCATACTGGTCCTCACCCGCCAAAAATGCACAATATCCATGAATGCCGCCTACATCATCCATTACCGGAAGACCATCGGCGGCAGTGCAGACTGGCCTGTCTCCGCCTGTGCATTCACCGGAATACGCAACGCTGACCTCCCATCCATCACCGTAGTCGTACTTATAAACCAGTTTTCCATACTGCTTTAGAACTTCACTGACAGTGAGCCGCTCCAGGAGCTCATCCATACCACCTTCAAAACAGTTTTTAACGTTACTGTACGTCAAATCCTCGTATTTGATTTTCTTCCTGCCGGTCCGCCCTTTTAAATATTCTTCAAAAGATGGTCCGATCACAAGTTCTCTGTTGTCCGCTTTAAAAGCCTCTATCCGGTCTTTTGAATTTTCTTCTGATTCCCACGTTCCCTCATATCTGTATGGAGGATTATATTTCTTCTTTAACCAGGTCTTAAAGCTCTGACCTTCCTGGTAATCATCATCCCAGTAAATATCCTCTAAAACCTTTTCAGCGGTGTTATATGGAAAACGGAAAAGCACGCCGCAGAGCTCACACCACTTTTTATAATCATCCCCTACCAATCCTTCAAAGACCTCCTGAGGGAGTTCAAAATGATGCAAGTGGCTGTTCTGCCAGCCGAACATTTTCTGGATCATATAGTGAAGGGCATGGAGGGT
>CAZPEW010000265.1:0-3766 GCA_964585695.1 uncultured Lachnospiraceae bacterium | reverse complement strand
TCTTAGATTTTCACGGATACGGTCAAAGATAACAATGGTCGCATTGATGGAGTATCCTACAATCGTCAGGACGCAGGCAATGAAGTTGGAACCGACCGCCCATTTAAGTCCTGCATAGAATGCAATGGTCACCAGTACATCATGGCAGAGCGCAAGAACGGATGCCGATGCAAAATTCAGATCCTTGAATCTTACCCAGATGTACAGAAGCATGAATACAATGGCGATGGCCAGTGCCCATACCGCATCCTTCTTCATTTCCAGAGATACCGCACCGGAAATGTTTTCTGTCGTAATCTTTGACTGATCAACCTGGAAGTCCGAGGTAAGCTTCTCATAGATCTGTTCACGCTCATCGGTGGTCAGTGTTCTTGTCTTGATGATAACCTCATTGGTGCCGACTACCTTGGAAGCCATGGTAGAGGAATCGCCGGTCACATCCTCAAATACCGGAATCACCTTGGCATCAATGTCCTCCATGCTGTAATCCTCGTTAAAGGTTACATTGGTAGAGGAACCGCCCTGGAAATCCAGGTCATAGTTAAAGAGATTGCCGATCTTTGCCTTGTTCATGCCCATGAATACAAAACCGGACAGAATGACAATGGCGGAAACCGTATAGGATATCTTGCGGAAGCCTACGTAATCAAATACCTTGACCGGCTTCTTGATACCGTAAAGCTTCGGTGATGTGGCACCCAGTTTAAATAATGCCCACATGAAGCCTCTCGTTACAAACAGTGCCGTAATCAGAGATACGATGATACCGAGTGCAAGGGTAGTCGCAAAGCCCTTGACTGTACCGGAGCCTCTGAGATAAAGAACTGCTGCTGCAATCAGGGTTGTGATGTTTCCGTCCATGATTGCGGACAATGCCTTATTGTAGCCTGCCTTGACAGCATCCTCTACAGATCTGCCGAGACCGATCTCCTCCTTGATACGGGTAAAGATGATGACATTCGCATCAACTGCCATACCGATGGAAAGGATGATACCTGCGATACCCGGAAGGGTAAGGGTAACCTCGAATGCCTGCAGGAGCACAAGCTCAAGTCCTACATAGCCGGCAAGAGCAACTGCTGAGCAGAAACCCGGGAGCAGATAGACAACGCACATGAAAAGCATTACAACGCCGAGGCCGATGGCACCGGCCTTAAGGGAAGTTGCAATGGCTTCCTGTCCGAGTGTGGCACCGATCACGTTGGAACGGAGCTCCTCCAGCTGTACAGGCAGAGCACCGATACGGATTGTGGATGCAATCTTGGTTGCCTCATCATAGTCCTCGATACCTGTGATGGATGCCTGGCCGCCGGAAATGGCTTCCTGCACCGTCGGTGAGGAAATGACGTTGTTGTTGTAAATGATATAGAGCGGCTTGCCGACATTTGCAGCAGTTGCATCTGCAAACTTCTGGGCACCGGCATCATTAAAGGTCAGCTCAATGATGTACTTTCTCGTACCGTTCTCATCTGTCATGCCGGCTGTTGCCGTCTTGACATCATCTCCGGTAAGGAGAACATTTCCGTTCTCGTCTGCAAACTGCAGTGTACCAGGCTCACCCAGCTCAGACAGAATCTTGTTTGCATCTGTCGCACCCGGAATATCGATATTGATCCGGTTATCGCCCTCCTGGTATACCTGTGCTTCGGTCGAATAGCCCTGGGCCTTCAGCTGAAGCTTATAAACCGTATCCGACATCTGCTCGGAAGTAGGCTTATCGCCTGTTGTCTGGTAGGTAATGGAAACACCGCCATTCAGATCCAGACCAAGTTTGATATCCGGTGCACCCTTGTAGCCTAAGAAAATGACTCCTGCTGTCAGCAGAAGAAGTGCAAGGAGAACCAGCACAGCTTTTAGTTTCTTGTTCATTGAAGCATCTTCCTTTTTCTATTGATTTTTTGGTACGCTTGTGTGCGTATCTGTTTCCATAACTTATAAACCGGTTTTTCAATCGGCAATACCCGTTATTCTAGCATATCGTCAAAGTGATGACAAGCATTAATCAATCATCTTTGCCAAAAACAGAAGCGATCAGATACAGGATTCCGCCGGTGCAGATTGCGATATCTCCTATGTTGACAATGGCTTTCCGGAGATTTCCGAACTGAATGTTGATGTAATCCGTAACCGATCCTCTGACTGCGCGGTCCAGCACGTTGGAGGATGCGCCGCCGATAACCAGTGCTATGCCGAGCTTGCGCAGCATATACTTCCCCGGATGCTCCTGTGTCAGAATCTGCAGACCGCCTGCAAGAAAGCCCGTCAGTGCGAGGGAGCTGAGTTTTACAAACTCAGGAAACTCTTTAAGACGCCCCATGGAAAAGCCCGGATTGTGTGCGCGCATGATCTTTACATAACCCCTGCTGCACGGCATCTCACGCGGGAAATTCTCTTCCGGTTCCTCGTCAATCGACCGCTTGAAAACCTGGTCAAAAAGACAGACCACCGCTGACAGGCTCATGAAATGAAGGAATTCGCTGCTGACCTCCCAAAGGAAACGTGTGGTTTTGATATTTTTAAGAATATTCATATTGCTCCTTCCTCTCTGTGTAAACCAGACAATAATTATATCATTTCCATCTGCGGTATGCTACATCTTCATCAGATGTTCCTGGCGTCTTTTCCTGCGGATACGGTTGATATGCCTCTCAAAATCGCCGCTCTGAAGAAGTTCTGCAAGAACATACTGGTCGAATACCGGCACCGAACAGGAATAAAAGCTGATTTTTTTCCGGTATGCATCCGAGAGCTCCTCCGGCAGCACCATGTAGCCGATCCGGACAGACGGAGAGATCGTCCGCGAGAAGGTATTCATATAAATCACCGAATGCTTCGGCTCAAGCGCAAACAAAGTATCCTCTACCTTGGTCGACATGGAAAATTCCGAATCAAAGTCATCCTCAACTATAATGGCTCCTCTTTTTTCCGCAAAGCGGATGTACTCGTGCCGTTTGGATGCGGTCGCCGTAATGCCGGACGGGTAGCTGTTAAAAGGCGTAACATGCAGAACCGAAGCCCTGGTCTCCGCCAGTGCCTTTGTGAGGATTCCCTCCGGTCCGAGCTGCAGCTTCTCGAGAACCGCGCCGTTTGCGGCATAAACAAGCCCGATCTTTCCATAGGAAGGATCCTCGATTCCAAAGATACGGTTCCTCCCGAGTATCTGTACAATCAGACCGTAGAGATATTCGGCGCCGGAACCTACAAGGATCTGGTCCGCCTTTACCTGGATGCCGCGGCTCCGCGCAAGATAACGGACAATCGCCTCCCGGAGCACTGTACAGCCGTTATATGGCGAGCGCTGCAGGATCTCCTCCTGATAGGTGGAAATCACCTTGCGCATGGTTCTTGCAAAAACCGTAAAAGGAAAGACATCCGAAGCGGCGCTGTCTGCACTGTCCGTATCCTTTCCGCCCGCAGCTCCGCCATTGGCATCTTCCGTTCCGGCAGGAGACGCCTCCTCTCTCAAGATGGCATCCGGCGCATGTCCCTGCAGTCCGGTTTCCCCGTGCGCAACCGGGAAGGAATCGCTCTCCCGGTAGCTCACGAAGTACCCGCTCCGCTCCCGCGGCTCGACATACCCCTCCTCCGCAAGCAGCCCGCAGGCATGCTCAACAGTTATGACGCTCGTTCCGGTCTCCTCTGCAAGCATCCGCTTGGAGGGCAGCTTCTCTCCGTACCGGTAGATACCGCTGATGATATCCTGTCTGAGTCCGGCATAAATCTGCAGATAGGCAAGCTTTCCGCCTGTCTTTACAATCTTGTAATT
>CAZPEW010000264.1:0-3769 GCA_964585695.1 uncultured Lachnospiraceae bacterium | reverse complement strand
CAAATCATGAAAAATTCAGTATACCATGACGCAGGTTTCAAAAAACCATTCATTATTTTTAATTTTATCCCAATCGGAATGCCAAATCAATCCTGTAAAAAAATGTCACCGCCTCCGGATCATATCCAGCGCCTTATAGCTGTCTTTTTCCATAAGAAGAAGCATAAACATACTGCGCGCACGCTCAATCGTATCCGCAATGCCGCTCTCGCCGATTTCCGTCAGCGCCATCACCACATGCGCCGCATGATAGGACATGAACAGTTCAAGATTATCCCAGTAATGTGCACTTGTGCCCTTCTGCAGTTCATAGCCGATTTTAAAATACGGAAGAATATCCTGCTCCATTGCATCCCGCGCGCTCTTTTCTATCTTATATCCGGATAACAGCGTCAGCTGCATGAAAGTCGCAATATCAAACCTGTAATCCGCATACAGGCTTCCGTCAAAATCAAAAAGCCAGATATTATTCGCCTCTACAAAAAAATTGTTGGCATGCAGATCTCCGTGACAGAGTCCATACTGCCCCACCCCCTGCGGAAGACTGTTTACCTTTGCCTCTAGCGCATTGATTCTCTCCTGCACCGCCGTATCCAGCACCGGAAATGAAACACTTTTAAGGTATGCGAATGTTTCCGCACAGCTTTTTCTTTTGTATTTCATCCCGAGAACACGCTCATCCGTACTGACCTTGTGGATCGTCCCGATCAGATCCCCCACGCAGATAAAAAAGAGCGGCGTATACTGGCTCGGCTTCAGGACGCCGCCGCGTGCCGCGCGGAACATGCTGGCCCTGTGGTGCGTACCGCAGATGTCGAATTCCTCGATCAGATTTCCATGGAGCGACAGAGACGGCTCGCAGATCGTTTCCTTAAACTGCTTCAGATCATCCACCCACATCAGCTCGCTCAGGTTTTCTTCCCGTGACTTTGTCAGCCTAAAGCTGACACGGATCATAACCGGCTGATCATGGAAAACAAACGCATAATTCTGCGTTGAAAAATGAAAATCCGCCTCATCAATATCCATTCCAAACCGCTCCAGCAAAGTTTCCCGGAGTTCTTTCCTGAACTGTGTGTCCATCTTTCCGCCTCTCTTTTAAATAATCTTTTCTTCCGTACAGCACGGTCCGGATCAGACCGGCTGCTGCGATGCATGGAATCCGCTGCCCTGCCTCCGCCGTATCTCAAAACGGCAGCAGCGAGATAACCGTCAGTACGAGCCATATAAACAGCACCGCGAATGTAATCCACTTATACCGTACCATAATTGCGATATATTCGCGGATAAAGGCACTTGGCCAGTAATACGCTGCCGTCCTGCAGCCGACGCCTGCAGCATTCATACCGAGACTTCTTGCAAACAGGCTGGTACGGAAAACATGATAGTCATTTGTGACAAAAATATACCGGTGCTTTATTCCGTCACCATCCAGCATGTCCTGCACATTCCGTAAATTCTCATAGGTCGTGGCTGATCTGTCTTCCAGAATCATGGCATCCTGCGGGAAATTCTGTCCGAGCAGGTACTCCTTCATGGCCTGCGCTTCCGTGATTTTTTCATCTGCGCCTCTGCCGCCGGACAGAACCAGCTTTGCCCGGCCGTCCAGCTTTCTGTATATTTCCACTGCCTTATCCACACGTCCCCGTAGGAGCGGCGATACCCGGTTTCCGCCCAGCAGTCCGCAGCCGTGCACAATAATATAGCTGCATTCCATATTCTTCGGCAGCTTAAGATACAAAAGCGAATAAATAAGGAGTGCCGTAAAGGTCATTGAAAAATAGACTGTCAGAATGCTTACCAGCCAGAGCACAGACTTCAGCATGGTGTTCTCCGTTGATGTAATCACCAGGAAAACGATAAACAAAAGCCCCGCAATGATGGCAAACCCTGACAGCATTGACAGCAGATTTTTAAGCCGTTTTCCTTCTCTTTTCAGCATGAAAAAGCCGTTCAGAACCAGCAGCACCGCAATAAACAGCATTGAAACCGGCACTGCCCCGAACAGAAACAGAAAGGCACCGTCTGCAATGTATTCCACATGCTGTGTTTTCTCGGCAAAACCGATAAAAAGAAGAACCGCTGCAGCCAGCAGAACAAAAACATTCGCAAAGCTTCTCGGCTCCCTGTGCAGAAGCACTCCGAATAAAATCAGGCACAATGCCCCCATCAAAAGATACAGCATCCTTAACCTCCTGTTCTTTTATTTTCCTTTATATTACTACACAGTAAAAACAAAACAAATAAAAAAGCGCGGATTCATATAAAGAATATGATCCGCGCTCCTGTCCTTTGATTATTTCCGGGACAGCCTTTTTCTTAAATCCAGTATTCTGGCTTCAATGACTGCAGCAGTGCTGTTAAAAGCCTCATCATCCTTTCCGGTCGGGTCCTCAAGTCCCCAGTCCTCCCGCATCGTGCATGGCAGATACGGACACTGTACACCGCACCCCATGGTAACGACAACATCAACCGGCGGCAGATCCGCAAGAAGCTTTGGCTTCTGCGTTTCTGTCATATCAATGCCGTACAGGCGCTTTATGGCACGGACGGCATCCGGATTGATCTGATCTTTGATCTGTGTTCCCGCCGAGTAACTCTCAAAAACATCTGATGCAAAATATTTTCCTGATGCCTCTGCCATCTGGCTGCGGCAGGAATTATGTGTGCAGATAAATGCAACTCTGACTTTTTTCATGCAGGAAACCATCCTTTTGTTTTATTGGCAATCTTTACCAGCGTCAGCATAACCGGCACTTCCGTCAGGACGCCGACCGTTGTGGCGAGCGCTGCAGGACTGGTTGTCCCGAAAAGCGCCACTGCCACTGCAACCGAAAGCTCAAAAAAGTTGGATGCACCGATCATGCCGGCAGGTGCGGCAATACTGTATGGCAGCTTTAAAATCCGGCAGGCGGAATAGGCAATGAAGAAAATCAGATAGGTCTGCAGAATCAGCGGGACTGCAATCAGAAGGATATGCATCGGATTTGCGAGTATCACCTCACTCTGGAACATAAATACCATGATAAGTGTAAGAAGCAGACCGACCGTAGTCGCACTGTCAAATTTATGAACAAACTTCTGCTCAAAGTACTCTGCACCGCGGCTGCGCACAACCAGCACCCTCGTCAGAATTCCGGCAGTCAGCGGCACCACCACAAAAAGCACTACGCTGAGCACCAGTGTACTGTAAGGAACGCTGACATTCGACACACCAAGCAAAAATTTGACAATCGGAACAAACGCAAAAAGAATAATCAGATCATTGGTCGCCACCTGTACTACGGTATACGCCGGATTTCCCTTTGTCAGCGTACTCCATACAAACACCATGGCGGTGCACGGAGCCGCTCCAAGCAGCACTGCTCCCGCCAGATACTGTGTTGCCAGCTCCGGCGCGATCATGCTTCTGAAAATACCAAAGAAGAACAGCACGGCAATGCCGTACATGGTAAATGGCTTGATAAGCCAGTTTGTGATCCAGGTGACATAAAGTCCTCTCGGATTCTTACCGACATTCTGCACACTCCGGAAATCGACCTTCATCATCATCGGGTAAATCATGACCCAGATCAGAACAGCCATAGGTATGGAAACTTTATAATACTCAAACTGATTCAGAAATGTACCGATGCCCGGAAACAGATGCCCCAGCAGTACACCGACCACCATGCAAAGAGCAACCCATACAGACAGATACCTCTGGAAAAAACTGATTCCTTCATTTTCTCTTTTAGACATATTGTTTTCCCCCCCCCCAAAAAAAACG
>CAZPEW010000263.1:0-3816 GCA_964585695.1 uncultured Lachnospiraceae bacterium | reverse complement strand
CTTAAATGATTTTATACAATTCTGCTGCAGACGGCAGGAATTTATGTTTCATGTGCATTCGGGAGGCAAGTGCCTTGACCACAATCAACTATATCAACCTTTCTATGGAAATCTGGGGCTGCATCATGTGCGGTGTTGTCATACAGTGTCTGCTGTTTGGCAGCCGTCCGCGCGGAGAGAGCGACAGACTGTATCTCAGGATGCTGTTCTGCAATATCGGCGCGCTGCTTTTTGATGCACTGGCGCTGCTGTTCCGCGGCCGGCCGGGAGTGATCTGCTGGTGGGGCGTAAGGATTTCCAATATGCTGGCATTTATATCCGGCTACGGTCTGCTGGCGACATTCAGCCAGTATTTTACGGCCTATCTTGGCACACGTACTGCTGTTTCTGAAAAACCGCTGTCCTTTACGCGTATCGTATGCGGGGGCAGTATACTTCTTGTTATCCTTACTCAGTTCATACCCGTTTTTTATTATATTGATGCACAGAATGTGTACCATCGTGCGGATTTTTTCTGGCTGTCGCATGTTGCGGCACTGGTCTGCATCGTGCTGAACGCCGGGATGCTGATCCGATACCGCCGTGTACTCGGCAGACAGGAGCGTGCTGCATTCTGGAGCTATCTGCTTCTGCCGGCAGCTGCGCTGATCATCCAGATATTTCTGTACGGTCTTGTGCTTGCAAATCTTGCCAATACGGTCACGCTTGTGATCATTTTTATATTTCTGCAGGCGGAGCAGGGGCGGCAGGCGGCAGAAAAGGAGCGTCTTGCTGCAGAGCAGGAAAAAATAGTCGCAGAGAAAGAAAATCAGCTCATACAGAGCCGGATCGCCATTATGCTCAGCCAGATCCAGCCCCATTTCCTCTATAATGCACTTGCGGTGATCCAGGATCTGTGCCACGGCAAGGCACCGGAAGCAGAGGAAGCCACAGTGCAGTTCTCGGAGTTCCTGCGGGGCAACCTCGACTCTCTGCAGGCGGACAAGCCGATTCCGTTCAAGCAGGAACTGAATCATACACAAAACTATCTGTGGCTGGAGCAGCGGCGTTTCGGAGACCGGCTGCAGGTGGAGTACAGCATCCAGACAGAGGATTTCCGTATTCCTGCGCTGACGCTGCAGCCCATAGTGGAGAACGCAGTGCGGTACGGCGTCATGAAAAAGGAATGCGGAGGCAAGGTGAGCATATCTGTCCGTGCATCGGAGGATACCTTTTTGATCACAGTACAGGATGACGGAACCGGCTTTGACCCTTATAAACCCAGATCAGACGGGCGGACACACATCGGTATCTCGAATGTCGGGGACCGTCTGCGGGTGATGTGCGGCGGCAGCCTGGACATTAATACCATTCCTGGCTACGGTACCACCGCCGTTATTTCCATTCCAAGGGAGAAATATACATGAAAGTTCTGACAGCAGATGACGAATTTTCTGCTTTGAATATATTGAACCGAGCGATTCAGGAAACGCTGCCCGACGCTTCAGGCTGTCTTGCTTTTGCTTTTTTGCTTTGGGGCCAGCCAGGCTGATTTGTTTTTGGCTTTTTGTTTTGGCTTCCAGGTTGGCTTGTTTCCGGCTGCAGACAGCTAGAATGGCCTGTTTCCACTGATTCTAGCTGTAATTTTCCAATGAAATTTGTTGATTTTTCAACAATTATACAGCTAGATTCCAATTATTTTTCTGATCTAGCTGAAATTTATGGTATGCAGAGGCTGTCAGCCAGGTGTGCTTCCTGGAATTTTCAGCTAGAATTGTGTTTCTAAGCGGATTCTATAGGAAAAGTATTTGCAAATACCCGGATCTTCATGTTTTTATACAGCTAGATTCATCAAATTCAAGCTGATCTATAGGATATTGAATTGCATAAAATGAATTTCCAGCAAGCTTTCTTTAATATTTCCGTCCCGCAGTAAGACTTCCGGGCTGGCGGGTCCTCCTCGCGGGGCCCTGGCGGAGATGGGGGCCAAAGATGTCTGGGTCAAAGATGTCTGGGACCAAAAATGTCTGGGCCAAAGATGTCTTGGCAAAAGAGATCCCGGGATTTCTTAAAAGGCAGAAGCTGCGGACATGTGTTATACTGGCTGGAGAACAGATGGAGACAGAGGGTACGGCCATGAACAAGACGATTGATTATATTCTGGCAGTTGCAAAATACGGCGGCATTACAAGGGCTGCCGCACAGCTGTACATTACACCTTCGGCGCTCAGCAAATTTGTGCAGGCGCGGGAGGAGGAACTGCAGGTTAAGCTTTTTATCCGAGAGGGTAAAAAGTTTACCCTGACATATGCGGGTGAACAGTATGTGGAAATGCTCAAAACCATGATGGCTTACCAGCAGAAGATGGATAATGAGATGGAGCGGATTGCAAGCATGTATATGGGGAGGCTCAGGATCGGCTTCCAGATGTCGCTTGCAGAGACTGTTATCACGCAGATCATACCTGATTTCATGAAGGAATTCCCGGATATACAGATTATGCTGGAAGAATCCAGTGCGAATGAACTCACCCAGATGCTGAAGCAGAATGAGCTCGATGCCGTACTGTCTCTGACAGAGGAGCAGGATCCGCAGATGAACTATATTACGATCGCAGAGGGGCACTGGGTGCTCGCTGTGCCGAAGCAAAGCCCGCTTCTTGATAAGGCTGTGAAACGGGAGGGCTTCGGGAATCCCTGGATTGATCTCCGTTTATGTCTGGGTGAAAAAATGATTCTCCTTGGCGACGGGCAGCCTATGCGGGTGTATACGGACCAGATTTTTGAACTGCTCGGCAGCCGTCCGGAAACGAATGTCCTGGTAAAAACGACCAGGACAGCTTTGCTGTGTGTACGGGCGGGGCTGGGGATAACAATCAGTTCCGATCTGCTGATCCGGCACCACAGGATGCAGGATCAGATTGCGGAGCTGAGCTTCGGGGAACATCCGGCAGGAGAGCATATGTCGCTTGCCTACAGTAAAAAAAGCATTCTCGTGGAGGAGATCCGGCGGTTCGCTGAAATCAGCAGGAAATATATCAACTTAAAACTCCACAAAAGATGAAATTAATGCGATTTACATCAATGTTCCGCCGCGCTATGATTTGCCTGTAAGGACGGCCGTCCGTAAACTGAAGGTAAAATAACAGGGGAAGAACAACAGAGGTAAATCGGTATGAATACGTTAACAATATGTCTGATGATCTGCACACTTGCGATTATCAGTTATGTATGGGGCAAGATCAGCATGGCTATGACATCCATGCTCAGTATCGCAGCGTTTGTCTTAACCGGCTGCATCAAGCCGGAGGATGCACTGGCAGGCTTCGGCAATGCCAACGGCATCATGATTATGTCCATGTTTATCGTGGCTGCAGGTCTGCAGCGCACACAGTTCGTAAAAAAGGTAGCTGCAAGCGTAAATAAAATCGCGAATGGCTCCATCACCAAGGTTATGTTCGGCTATATTATTATTTCCATTATTCTTGCACAGTTTATCCAGAGTCCGCTGATTGTTTTCGGCATTATGGCACCGATGATGGTGGAGACCTGCCGGAATATGAATCTGAGTGTATCCAAAGTGATGTTTCCGCTTGGCATTTCCTCTATCGTAACATGTTCCGCATTCCCGCTCGGAAGCGGTGCAACTGTTGCCGCCGAGCTGAATGGCTATCTGCAGGCGAATGACTATACGCAGTATGTAATCGGCCTGACCGATCCGATGAAAGCTCGTTTCCCGGTGGTGATTGCTGCTGCACTCTACTGCATTTTTGTCGCTGTAAAAATGGCGCCGGAAAAATGTCCGGTGACACCTGCCATGTCGGATGCCGCCGGCGGG
>CAZPEW010000262.1:0-3840 GCA_964585695.1 uncultured Lachnospiraceae bacterium | reverse complement strand
GGCAATAAGCGCAAAGGTTCCCAAAATCGTAAAACAGTACACAACCATTTTACCACAGCAAATCTTGCGGACAGCCAGACGGTTGTACTTCTGGTCCAGGAAAAAGCCGGTTTTCTGCCCGTTTACCACGTCCACAAGATACTTTACACCGTTTTCCGTGATCAGGACATCCGTGTCAAATTCCGGTCCGATAAAGCCTTTGTACGGTTCCAGTCCCTCTTTTGTACGGACAGTTGCGTCCGAACGCTCATATATACCGCGTATACGGATCCCGTCGGAAGCAAGTATCTCTGTAAGATCCCGGATAATCATCGGCTTCAGGAGATCGATGCCGAGCGCCAGAGACTCGACCACCAGTACATCCTCGTATTTATCGACAACCAGTCCCGGCAGCCAGTCAGCCTCTCCGAATATCACACGGCAGGAAGCTGTATCCACCACCGTCTTGCGGTATTCCCAGGCAGCCCTGACCCTCTCCCGGATGAACGCTGCATCAACCGGTTCCTTCCGGTAGCGGCTCAGCATCCGGATCCGGATTTTTGAATTTTCATTATAAAAGCCGTATCCCATGAAATAGCCGTCAAAATCCTCTACCCGGACAATCTCTCCGTTCCGGAAATCTCCTCTGACCTGACTGACTTCATTATCGTATATCCAGGATCCGCCTGCCTTTAAATAGCGGCCCTCTCCTTTTTTCAATATAACGGTTCCGTCGGAAACCAATGTCTCTGCCATATATTCTCCTGTTCTGCTCTGTAAGTCTTCCTGTATTTGGCTTTAGCAAATCCGGATTTTGTGCTAAGATGATGCAAAAGCCTGCTGAAACCTGCCGGAGCAGGTTCTGTCTGCAGGTTCTCCGCAGACATCAAGAAAGGACTGCCATGTCATATACCATTCAATGCGATACGCATACCCATACACTGTTTTCGAGACACGCCTACTCCACAATCGAGGAGAATATCCGTGCCGCAGAGGAACGAGGCCTTACACTGCTTGCCTCTACCGACCATTTTTCCGCCATGCAGTTTCCGGATTTCAGGAATGCCAAAAACTACCAGTATCTCTCTACCTGCAATCTCTGGCCGCGGGAATGGCATCATGTCACTTTGCTCCGCGGCTGCGAGGTGGATATTGTAAATCTTGACGGCGCACTTTTTGGAGAGGATATCCCTGTCCCTTTCAATATCGTCGGGGATGATTTCCCGGACGGCCTCGGACTCAGCCTCTATGAGCGCGTCACAAAAAAGATGGACTACGTTATTGCCAGTGTCCACGGAAAACGCTTTACGGAAGACGCTGACCCGGTACGTACCACCAATCTCTATATCCGTGCACTGGAGCATAAAAAAGTTCTGATCCTCGGGCATATCGGCCGTTCCGGTGTATCCTTTGACCTGGATGAGGTACTGAACGCCGCAAAATCCATGCATAAGCTGATCGAAATCAATGAGCACAGCTTTGACAACGGCCGCTTTACAAAGGAACAGTGCAAAAAAATCGCTGTCCGCTGCGCAGAGCTGTCCGTCCCTGTTTCGATTTCGACCGATGCTCATATTTCCTGCGATATCGGCCGCTTCGACCGCTGCCAGGCACTGCTGTCAGAGATTCATTTCCCGGAAGAGCTCATTAAAAGCCGTGACCGGGAGCATTTCCTCCAGGCAATCCGCGAGAGCGGTGTCAGCGAGCTGAAATGGGCAGACCGCGAGGACAGTGTCCCGGAAGCCTGAGCCCTGCATAAACGCTTACCGGCCTGCTCAGGCTCTGCAGACTCTGCCTGCTTTTCTTTCCGGTGCTGCTGCAAGCGGGCCGTCCGGGTATCCGAGAATCACATGACCGATTCCCTCGTACTCTCCGTCGATACCGAGCGATCTGAGGATTTCCCTGCCCTCTGCAGACGCAAATTCCTCCTTTGCTCTGTGGATCCAGCAGCTGCCGAGGCCGAGTGCATGTGCCTCCAGCATCATATTGCCGATTGTGAGCGATCCGTCATAGACATGTGTCGGCCGGGCCTGTTCCGCAAGAACCACCAGTACCACCGGTGCACCGTAAAACGGATCCATGCCCTCTTTACCCATGATGGCAGCATTCATTGCTGACAGTCTGTCCCGGAGCGCCCGGTCTGTTACCGCCAGAATGACGGAGGACTGGGCACCCATCCCGGATGCGGCATAAAGGCCTGCATCAATAACCTTCTGAATCAGCTCCGCCGGAACCATATCACTTTTATATTTCCTTACACTTCTCCTTGATTTCATCAGTTCAAGTACATCACTCATTGTATAATCTCCTTTTTCAGCTGTGCAGTATCTTGCGGGACATTGTCTCCGCTGCTTCTCTGCCCTGAAACCGTTCAATGATCGCAAGGCCGAAGTCTGCGGCGGTTCCCATCGCACGGCTCATGATAATGTTTCCGGAAACCACCACATTCTGATGAAGCACATGTGCCCCTCCTGCGGTAAGGTGTTCCTCAAAGGACGGATTGCAGCAGGCATCCAGTCCCTTTAAATATCCTCTGTGTGCAAAAATGCTCGGTGCCGCACAGATTGCGCTGATATATTTCCCATTTGCATGAAAATCATCCAGTGCCGCCATGAGCGGTGCCGATGCTTCCAGATTCGGTGTCCCGGGAATGCCTCCCGGCAGTACAATCATGTCACAGGCTGCAAAATCCGCTTCTCCGATTGCAAGATCCGCTGTTACCGGAATCCGGTGGGAGCCCGTTACGGCATGTTCCGCTGTGATGGATACCGTACTGACATCAATCTTTGCTCTCCGCAGCAGATCTACCACCGTCAGCGCCTCAATTTCCTCAAAACCCTGTGCAAGGAAAACATATACCTTACTCATTTCTGATCTCCTTCTGCGGCCCGCAGCTTTCCGGTTTCCTCGATCTCCGTGATCATGGCAACTCGGTCTGCATGGCGGCCGCCCTCAAATTCTGCATTCATCCAGGCATCCACGATCTGCTTTGCCGTTTCAATACCGATGACCCGCGCGCCGAAACAGATTACATTGGCATTGTTATGCCGTTTGGACATCTCTGCTGAATACGCTTCACTGCAGGCGCAGGCACGGACACCCTTTACCTTGTTTGCTGCAAGCGAAATACCGACGCCGGTTCCGCAGATGCACACACCGCCGTCCACCTTGCCCTCTGCGACAAGCCTGCCGACCTTGTATCCGGCAATCGGGTAATCAAAACGGTCTTTTGTGTCTGTCCCGACATTCACCACCTCAACGCCCTTATCTTTTAAATACTGCATAATTTCCATTTTCATTTCTACTGCTGCATGATCATTTCCGATTGCAAGCTTCATTTCCGCTCTCCCTCTCTTCCGCTGCACCGCAGATCAGTTCCGGATTCCGGAGCCTGCGGTGTCTGTACATTTGTTTTATGAATCCGGCATAACTTGTTTCTATTATACAAGAAAGCCGGCTGCATATGCAATGCAGTCGGCTGAACTTTGCTTCTCTGATATTTTACTTTCCGAAAACTGCCTCGTAATCCTTTTTAAACTTGGCAATGCCGGCATCTGTCAGCGGGTGCTTAACCATCTGCATCAGTACCTTGTAAGGTACGGTTGCAATATCTGCACCGGTCTTTGCACACTCCATCACGTGGATCGGGTGACGTACGCTTGCACAGATTACCTGTGTGTCAATATCCGGATACATTCCGAAGATATCCATGATATCCTGGATCAGAATCAGTCCGTCTGAAGAAATATCATCCAGTCTCCCGAGGAACGGTGATACGTAGGTTGCACCTGCTCTTGCTGCAAGCAGTGCCTGTGTTGCGGAAAAGATCAGGGTAACATTGGTGTGGATCCCCTCTTTGCT
>CAZPEW010000261.1:0-3844 GCA_964585695.1 uncultured Lachnospiraceae bacterium | reverse complement strand
GTCCTTTGATCAGTGAACTCACATTTCCGCTCTGCAGGAAAATCTCGACAACGATATATGCAATAATAACCATTGCATATGTACAAAGATCACTTTTAAAAAAACTCTTTTTTATTTTATGGGTTTTCATGACTTTCCTCACACTTTCTCCATGATTTTCTTACCGAGAATACCTGTCGGCTTGACCAGAAGCACGATGATCAATACAGAAAAAACAATGGCATCTGAGAGTTTTGAGGAAATATAAGCCTTTGAAAGATTTTCCAGCACACCCAGGATGATACCGCCGATAAAAGCACCCGGAATAGAACCTATACCGCCGAGTACTGCCGCTACAAAGGCCTTGATACCGGGCATTGCACCGGTCATCGGTGTAAGTGTCGGATAAGCAGAGCAAAGCAGAATACCGCCGACTGCAGCAAGGGCTGAACCGATGGCAAATGTCAGCGCGATGGTTCTGTTTACATTCACACCCATCAGCGTTGCGGCACCCTTATCCTCCGACACGGCAAGCATGGCCTGCCCCGCCTTCGTTTTATTGATGAAAAGAACAAGTCCGACTGCTATGACGATGCAGGCAAGAATTGTTACAATAGTCTCGCCGGAAACTGTCAGCGCACCGTCCGCAAACTTAAGCGGCTTGAACGGAACAAAGGATGAAAAGCTCTTTGGATTGGCTCCGAAAATCAGCAGTGCCAGATTTTCCAGGAGATAGGAAACACCGATTGCCGTAATCAGTACAGAAAGTGAATTTGCACTTCTTAATGGCTTATATGCGACCCGCTCTGTCACCACACCCAGCACAGTACATACAACGACTGATACAAGAACCGCTGCCGGGATCGGCAGGCCGAGCGTATTGGATGCGATAAACGCAGCATAACCGCCTACCATCAGAATATCTCCGTGCGCAAAATTCAGCATCTTTGCAATACCGTATACCATTGTATAGCCAAGTGCTATGATTGCGTAAACGGACCCAAGACTGATGCCGCTAAGCAAATAGGAAATGAAACTCATCATCTCTTCACCTCATGTAGTATTATTCTGCCAGAGAAAGCAAGCTCTCTGATAAAGGATTTAATAAAGGGCTGCTTTTGCAAGCAACCCTTTATTTTTGTACTTATCATAAATCTTTTGTGTTAAATATACAAACAGATTATACAGTATAAACTGATAAATTAATCTGTCTGCAGATCCGATGATTCAACGCCGGATCAGTTCTCTGCGGATGTATAAGCACCGTTCTTGATGGTAACAGCCTTAGGAGCCTTATCGATATTTCCGTCTGCATTCCACTTCATGCCTGTGCCGGTAAGACCGTCAAGCGTAATCTCTGTCATTGCTGTTTCCATAGCTGTTCCGATATCTGAAACGGACATGGAAGGATCAATTCCGGCCTTTTCAGCAGCAGCCTTTACGGCATACATAGCATCATAGGCATCTGCTGCGAACTGAGTAGGAACCTCACCATACTTATCCTTGTAGGACTTTACAAACTTAACGGTAAGATCATCAGTAGCATCGGAAGCAAACGGTGTAAGAAGCATAAGTCCCTCAGCAAGCTTTGTATCAAAGTTTTCAACAGTCAGGATACCATCCATACCGTCACATCCGAAGAATGTCGGCTTGAAGCCCATGGTATTAGCCTGTGTAAGTACAAGAGCTGCCTCTGAATAATAGAACGGAAGGAATACAAGCTCAGCACCGGCGTCCTTCATCTTCTGCAGCTGTGTTGAGAAATCCTTGTTAGAATCTGCAGTAAACTGCTCATCTGCAACAACCTCAAGTCCCTCATTAGGAGCCTCGGCAACAAAGGAATCATGAATGCCTGTTGAATAAACATCTGAGGAATCATAAATGATACCGATCTTTGTTGCAAGCTTTTTCTGACCGATATACTGTGCGGATTTTGTACCCTGATCAGGATCAGAGAAGCATACACGGAATACATTCTTTGGAACTGTACAGTCAACTGCTGAACCTGACGGTGTAATCATAAACAGATTATCCTTCTCAGCTTCTGTGCCGACTGCAATCGTAGGTGCCGATGTGGTAGGTCCTACGAGCATCTGCATGCCCCAGTCCTTTAAACTGTTGTAAGCATTGATCGCCTTCTCCTGATCATGCTCATCATCTGCTGTCTTATATTCAATCTGACAGCCATTGATTCCGCCGGCTGCATTGATCTCATCAACTGCAATCTGTGTTCCGTTGATAACTGCATTTCCGTAAACAGCTGCACCGCCGGTAAGAGGACCCTGTCCGCCGATCTTCCATGTCTTGCCGTCTGCACCTGCTGCCTTTGTCTCGCCTGCTGCTGTAGTCTCAGCTCCTGTTGTAGCTGCTGCAGAAGAAGCTGCCGCAGAAGAAGCTGCTGTTGTTTCTGCACCTGCTGCAGTTGTTGCTGTTCCGCTTGCGCTGGATCCGCAGGCTGCCAGTGAGAATACCATTGCACCTGCCAATGCGATACTTAATACCTTTTTCATAATTATTTCCTCCTCAAGTTTTATACTAAAACTTTTCTAGTATTATAATGAAGCCGTTCCGCAAAGTCAATCGTTTAATAACATTTTATTCATCATTTTATTTATTAGATAACCAGAAGTTATATATGCTATACGTTTGACTGACATGTTCCTTCATCATTAAATTTCAGTATGCTGTTTTCTGATCTTTTATCGCGCATCATCAGATCCTGCACCGCCTTTTCCGGATCCTTGCCCGAAAAAAGCACCTGATTTACGCCTTCTACAATCGGCATGCTCACCTCGTACTGATCCGCAAGCTCAAGAGCTGCCTTTGCCGCATAAACACCTTCCACAACCTGACCGATTTCCTGCATTGCCTCATTATAGGACCTTCCTTTGCCTATCAGTATCCCAGCTCTCCTGTTCCGCGAGTGCATCGATGCACAGGTTACAATCAGATCTCCCATCCCGGACAAACCGTTAAAGGTCTCCACAGCGCAGCCCATTTTAACACCGAGACGTGTTATTTCCGCAATTCCCCGTGTGATCAGCGCAGCTTTTGTATTATCTCCATAACCAAGGCCATCCGCAATTCCGGATGCAAGGGCAATTACATTCTTTAATGCAGCACCGATTTCAATTCCTCTCATATCCGGATTTATATACACACGGAAGCTGTTATTCATAAATGCATTCTGGATGATTTTTGCTGTTTTTTCCGAATGTGCACCGGCAACTATGGTCGTGGGAATCAGCCGCGAAACCTCCTCTGCATGAGAAGGTCCTGAAAGTACAGCCGCATCGGCAGCCGGTATTACTTCCTCTACTATATCGGTCATCGTCTTTAAAGAGCCTTCCTCGATTCCCTTTGCAACGACAACTACAATCTGCTTAGGTTTCACAAAAGCCTTCATTTCCTCAGCGGTTTTTCTTACATAAATAGAAGGCACCGCAAGCACGATAAGATCCTTATCTTCGATTGCCTCCTCCAGCTCTGTCGTAAACCGGATACTGTCCGGCAGTACCGCACCCGGAAGATTCTTATGCCTGTGTGTCAGGCGAAAGGCATTGCATTCCTCTTCCAGCCTGGACCTGAGTACAACCTCATGTCCGTTGTGGGCAAGAACAATGGCAAGCGCCGTCCCCCAGGTTCCTGATCCAACGATCCCTGTTTTCATGTGTTTACCTTCCTTTCCGTGATTTATTTTTTGATCTGTATTCTTTCATTATACAGTTATGGCGTCGGTTTGCACCGGCGCCAGCGTTCATGCCTTTTTCTTTGTTCCGAATTTATTTTCCTTGCCCTGCATCAGTCTCCGGATATTTGACCGGTGCTGAAATACAACCAGCGCTGCAATGATGAAAGTTATTAT
>CAZPEW010000260.1:421-3909 GCA_964585695.1 uncultured Lachnospiraceae bacterium | reverse complement strand
GAAACGGAGAATTTTTCATGGGGGAAAAAATTAAAATCGGTATCGGCGGAAATCTGCTGATCATGCAGGACAGCCTGCTTCCGGGGATGTACCGGACGTATGTGAATCATAACTATGTGACATCGCTTGAAAAAGCCGGTGCGGTGCCTGTGCTGCTTCCGGTACTGCGGGATCCGGAGGATATCCGGGTGCAACTCCGGGGACTGGACGGGGTTCTGGTTCCTGGCGGCTACGATATAGATCCGTCTTTTTACGGCGAGGAGCCGCAGCCGGAGCTTGGATATATCATGCCGGAAGTGGATGCCTATACAATTTCTCTGATACGGACGGCAGCAGAACTGCAGCTTCCGGTTCTGGGCATCTGCAAGGGCATCCAGGCCATCAATGTGGCTTTCGGCGGGACGCTTTACCAGAGCCAGGACAAGGAAATCAGGGGCTGTATCAAGCATGTGCAGGCTGCTGCACGGAAGCAGCCGACGCACAGCATCACCATCCTGCCGGGCAGCTTCCTTTCGGAGGCACTCGGTACGGAAATACGTGTCAATTCCTTCCATCATCAGAGCATCAAAAAGCTTGCGGAAGGATTCCGCGTGACAGCCTCGGCACCGGACGGCGTGGTCGAATGCATCGAACGCGCAGATGCCGGACAGTCTTTTATGTGCGGTGTACAGTTCCACCCGGAAATGATGGCAGAGTTTGACAATCCGGACATGCTGCGGCTGTTTGCGGCATTCGCGGCAAAATGCAGGAGGTAAAGCAGATGGATAAGAAAAAATTCGGTCTCGGCAGTATCATACTGCTCGGGATGAACAGTATCATAGGAACAGGTATTTTTCTTCTGCCGGGCAAGGCGTATGCGCTTGTCGGCACGAGCAGTCTTTTTGTATATATTTTTATTACGCTTCTTGCGGGCTCCATGGCGCTCTGCTTTGCAGAGGTTGCCGGACTGTACAAATCAAACGGCGGCGCCTACATCTATGTAAAGGAAGCATTCGGCAATTTTGCCGGCTTTGAAGTCGGCGTTATGAAGTATGTGGTTCAGATTATCGCCTGGGCAACCATGGCGGTCGGCTTTGTGACCGCACTGTCGGCCATTGTCCCTGCGGCAGCGGCAGGCCCGCTCCGCACCGGACTGATCCTCCTCATTCTGATCGGTCTCAGTCTTGTCAATTACTTCGGTATCAATCTCGTGAAGTATGTAAACAACATTGCAACGATCGGAAAGCTTGCACCGCTGGTGATCTTTATTGCGCTTGGTATTTTTGCCATCAAGGGCAGCAATTTCCGGCCGGTTGTTCCTGCGGGGATGAGCGCGGATTCCTTTACGAATGCAGCCATTCTGATATTCTATGCCTTTACCGGTTTTGAATCCATTGCGACGGCGGCAGAGGATATGGAAAATCCTAAGAAAAACCTGCCGGTTGCCATTGCCAGCGCGATGGTGCTGGTTTCACTGATTTATTTCATGATCCAGTTTGTCAGCATCGGAACACTCGGAACGGGCCTTTCCACAACAGAGGTACCGGTTGTGGATGCCATGAAGACCTTCCTCGGAGATGCCGGCGGTATGCTTGTTACGGCCGGTACGCTGGTTTCCATCGGCGGCATCAATGTAGCGGCCTCCTTCCTGAGCCCGCGCGGCTGCCTTGCACTCTCGGAGCGCGGTATGCTTCCGCCTTTCATCATGAAACAGTCCAGATACGGAACACCGTATGTTGCCATCCTGCTTACCGGCGCGCTGGCTGTTCCGGTTGCGCTGTCCGGCAGTTTTACACAGCTTGCGGCAATCAGTGTTATTTCCCGTTTCACCCAGTATATCCCTACCTGTCTTTCTGTCATTGCTTTCCGGAAACGCGGCATGAAGTCAACCTTCCGGGTCCCTTTCGGCTATACGATTCCGCTTGTATCCACGCTTGTCAGTATCTGGCTGCTTACGCATGCGAATGTACAGAAGCTTGTCATCGGACTGGGCGCCATGGTGATCATTGTTCCGCTTTATTTTGTCATGAAGGCATACAATAAAAAGCATGGCTATACCTTCAGAGACGCAGAGTAAATGAAAATGCAGGGAAGAAATATCTGAGCAGATACCTGTGAGAGGGTGCTGCCGATGGCTTAAGGAGCCGCCGGCAACACCCTCTTTTTGTTATTTAATTATCAAATTTGTACAATCCTGAAGTTCTGCATTTGTGGGAATTATTAAAAAACCACTAAAATATCATCGAAATATTTGTAAAAATATACATATTGCATACTAATATATTAGTATAGTAGAATATAAATAACAAAAATGATAAGGACCCACAAGAAAGTATGCAGGCAGAAGCTAAAAAATTGCAGTACAGCAGTAAAAGCCGGAAGAAACGGCAGTGCATGCTTCCTTTTACAGCGGTCCGCATGATCCGGGAGGGAGATTAACATGAGAAGAGCATTATCTATGGTTCTGGCAGTATCGATGGCAGCGGTTATGATGGCGGGCTGCGGCAGCAGTTCATCCGGCACGACAGCAGGGACCACAGGTGCAGCAGATGCCAAGGCGAGTACTGCGGCGGTAACCGAGGCGGCAAAGAGCGATGGCGGTTCCGGCAGCAGCGTAACATTAAAGGTAGGAGATAACTGGGGCGAGACACATCCGATGGCAAAAGCCCTGGACGAAGTGTTTAAAAAGCAGATTGAGGAGAAGACAAACGGCAGTGTCAAGGTAGAGGTCTATCATGACGGACTGCTTGGCGATGAGGCTGCTCTGTGGCAGGGCGTACGTGATGGATCCGTTGATTTTGCGGTTGTCGGCACACCGATGAACCAGGAGTTCAAGGAGATGCTGATCTCTGACTGGCCGTTCCTGTATCGTGATCTGAACCATGCAAAGGCTGTATGGACCGGTGAGGTTGCGGATCAGGTCAGCAAGGATTTTGATGCAAAGTTCCCTGAGGTAGAGATGCTCAGCTGGGGACCGAACTCAGCCCGTACTTTTACATCCAGCAAAAAGCTTACCAGTGTGGAGGATTTTGCAGGACAGAAGTTCCGTATGCCGAATAACCCGATTCATATCGGCATTGCCGAGAATCTGGGTGCATCCGCACAGGTTATTTCTCTCGGAGAGCTCTTTACCGCACTTGAGACCGGCACGGTAGACGGACAGGATAACGGCATGGTAACGGTTCTTGCACAGAGCTTCCAGGAGGTTCAGAAGTACCTGTATGAGACCAACCACATCATTGCAACACTTGAGATCGTCGGAAACAAAAAGGTAATGGACAAGCTTACACCGGATCAGCAGCAGATCGTAAAGGATGCGGCAAAGGCAGCAGCAGAGCAGGCATGGACAGATTACATCGGTTCTGTTGACAAGAACCGTGAGACCATCAAGGCTGCAGGCGTTACCGTAACAGAGCTTACGGATGAAGACCGTGCAAAGATCATTGAAAAGATTCAGCCGACTGTTACAAAGCTTCTTGAGGAAAACAAGGACTGGGCACCGGCTCTGA
>CAZPEW010000260.1:0-411 GCA_964585695.1 uncultured Lachnospiraceae bacterium | reverse complement strand
CGACCGGCAGAATTGATATTTTGAGGAGGCCTTGAATGTCAGATAATCATCAGTCAAAGCACGGAAACGCAATTGACAGACTTTTCCGCGGGATTGAAATTCTAATTGCAGTTTTTCTGGGTATTATGACCTGCTTTACCTTTATGAACGTAATCCTCCGCCAGTTCGGAATCGGTTTTCCGTGGAGTGAGGAAATATCCCGTATCAGCTTTATCTACCTCATCTATCTGGGATCCATCATTGCAGCGCGTGAGAATGCGCATCTGATGATTGATACCCTGATCAGCAAGCTCCCGCCGATGGGACAGAAGGTTCTGTATGTGATTCTGCAGCTTCTGATCATCTGGATGATGGGTACGCTGGCAGTCGGTGCATACAGGAATGCATGGACAAACCGGAATGACTTCTGGG
>CAZPEW010000259.1:0-3956 GCA_964585695.1 uncultured Lachnospiraceae bacterium | reverse complement strand
TGGATATTCTTCCAGAGGCACGACTTCTGATACGTTTGTGATCCGAGAAGAAGGTGTGATCCAGAAATATGATACGCAGGGCAGAGACATGACTGCGACGATCGAGAATGAGCCATTCATGGGCAAGTTCGATCTTCTGAAGACGCATGGCGGAAACCAGGATAATTCTTCCTATTTCAATGAGCCGGAAGAAGGTGCAACGTTTGTTGCTGTACTGACCTCAAAGATGCTCAAGGATACAGCATATGGTGATAGCAACAAGGATGGCGTGATCTCCACAAAGGAGATGCGTAGTTACGTTGCACATTACGTTATTGACCAGGCAACTGAAGATATCAAGGATGCGGATGGCAGCAGGATCCTTTCCAAATATGAATATTCTGTCCTGGTAACAGGCAAGGATGGCAAGGCTGAGAGCAGCAATCTTGTTTATGGCTCTTATACCTTATGCCAGACAGGTACGGCGGATCCGAATTACGAGATGATCGAGAATACATCATCATTTGCAGTCACTGCAGATACAAAGGACAAGGTTACAGCACATTACTATGCAAATAATAATCTGACTGATTTCTTCCTGAAGATCGTCAAGAAGGACGCAGATACAGGCAAGACAGTCACTCTGAACTCTGCATCCTTCAAGGTCACACGGATCGCAGATTATGATGGGAAAGCAGTCAATGTCCCAGTCGTTTATACAACAGCGAACCGTACGTACGATACCTTTAAGACAGTATCCATCAATGATCAGACTGGCGAATATGAAGCACTGGGCGTCTATTTCGATAAAGATGATGACCAGGGTGCGGCAAGCCTTCCTTTGACACTGCAGGCAGGTACTTACAGGATCGAAGAAGTTGATACACCTGCAGGCTTTACCTCGATTGCACCACAGACGGTCGTATTGAGTGCTAAGCTGATCGCTGTTGAACCAGAATTTGTCGATAAGGATAATGTGGCTGGCGATACAACGCATCAGACAGCATCTACACCAGTCGTCACATATGAAGTAAAGAATGCCAGAGCATACGGGAAGCTCAATATCCAGAAACTGATTGCAGAACAGACTGCAGATCTGGATCTGACTCCAAAGGATCTCTCTGGTGTTGAATTTGAGCTCCGTGCAACACAGGATATCATCAATCCGGATGACGGTACTGTTCTGACCGCAAAGGGTGGACTTGCAAAGAATATCTATGGAAATGAGATCGGAGCATTCCATGTAAATGCGGATGGTACATACACAGTCGAAAAGCTTGCCCTGGGAACATATGAACTGAAAGAGGTCGCAGTACCAGATGGTCTTACGATCAACGATACACCATATGAATTTGTCATCCAGCAGGATACAGATGATATGGCAAAGGTGGAATATGAATATGATCAGGATGTCATTGATAAGCCAACAGTCGTGGAGTTCTCTAAAGTAAAGGCTACTGACAGTTCTGAGCTCCCTGGTGCAACTCTGCAGCTCTTTGGAGAAGGAGAACAGATCGCTGAATGGGTATCAACTGACAGACCATATGTGATAAAGGGCCTGAAGGCAGGAGCTTCCTATACTCTAAGAGAGACGATCACACCGAAGGACGAAAATGGTGAAGATCTTGGATATGCCAGAGCTTCAGAAGTTGTCTTCACCGTCAGTGAGGATGGTTCTGTTGATCAGGTATCAATGGTCAATAAATTTGTTGCCCTGACCAAGGAAGATGAGAACGGCAAGGAAGTACCAGGTGCTCTCATCACAGTCACTGATAAGGATGGCAATACAGTCGATAACTGGACATCCACAACTGAGGCACATAAGATCAAGAATCTTGAAGTAGGCCAGACCTATACCATCACAGAAACATCTGCTCCAGATGGCTATTACTATGCCGCATCTACGACATTCACTGTCAAAGATGATGGCATCGATCAGGCGGAGAAGCTCATTGATAATGTGATCCATTATCAGATTGCCAAGGTCGATGACAATGGCAATTATGTCAAAGGCGTTACCCTGAAGCTCACAGATACAACTTCAGACACTGCAGTAACACTGCCGAACAACGGTATCACGACAGATGAGCCGTTCAAACTGGATGGCAAGTTGATTGCAGGACATAAGTACCTGCTCGAAGAATCAGAATATGTCGCAGGTGTCTATAAAGCAACGAGCGTAGAGTTCGAAGTTGCCAAGACCGGAACGGCAGATGTCACAACGATCACCATGAAGGACCTGACAACGAATATTGCAATCCAGAAAGTAGATAATCATGGAAATCCAGTAGCAGGTGCCAAGCTGCAGATCCTTGAGACAGCAACAGATAAGGATGGGAATATTGTCCCAGCTGCTGATAAGGATGGTAAAGCAATCGTTGTGAAGGAATATACTTCCACATCAGATGCGGAAGGTATCGATATCTCAAAGGATGTCATGGGCGATAAGACATATATCCTGAGAGAATCTGAAGCACCATTTGGCTTTGATCTGAGCAAGGATGTCACATTCACGGTCACAGGCACAAAAGAAAAGGCACAGGTCATCATGATGACCGATGTCAGAAAGACTTACTACGTTTCAGCCGTTAAAGTCGATGCACAGGATCCAGCAAAGATTCTTCCAGGAGCTGAGATCACACTGTTCCTGAAGGACGGTACAGCTGCAAAAGATGTCAATGGCAACAAATGTAAAGGTACGACAGATGGCCATGGAGTCATTACCTGGAACGTCGAGTATAACAGAGACTTCAGCGGCTACTATGTCCAGGAGACAGCAGCACCACAGGGATATCGTATCAACAGTAACCATTATGATGTGACCTTGTCCGAGGACTATGATTTCGCCAAGGACAATGCGGTAAAGATCGTGGTCAATGATGAGGCTGCTCCAATAGACGAAGGAAGTTCACCAGATACCGGAGATAAGACATCTCCGATCGTATGGGGGAGTATCCTAATTGTGTCATTGGGTGCATTGCTGTTCGTCATTAAGTATAAGAACAAAAGCAAGAACTGAACAAATTGGGAGAGGGCATTGATTGTCCTTTCCCTTTCTAGTTTTCCATCGCGGTGATAAAACATCACTATTTATCCAATTTATTTAGAAGGGAGGCATATAAAATGCCAGAAGAAGATCAACAGAAAAAAGCAAAAGTCGTTGTAATCAGCAAACAGGATCTGACGGAAGAAGAAGCACATGACTATATTGAACAGCACGAGGTTGAACAAAAGGAAAAAGATGTGCTGACACTGTATACATTTGGGAGAACTGAAAATGGACGAAATTAGAGTGAAGCTTGTCAACATCAAACCGATGGATGATACACAGATCACAAAACCAACAGACTGCATTGATTTTATGAAGCGGATGATCGGTGACATGTCCAGCGAGTTCTTCTCAGTGATCTATCTCAATAATGCAAATGAGCCAATGAATTTCCATATGGTCGCAAAGGGCGGATGGAAAGCTGCACTAGTAGACCCTAAAGAGGTATTTACAGCAGCCCTCCTCCAGGAATCCCCAAAGATCATGCTGTTCCATAATCATCCAAGCGGGCATACAGAGCCGTCAGAGAATGATCTGGCAACAACAGAGAAACTTATGAAAGGAGCACATGACCTGGAACTGCAGGTGCTGGATCATATCATCGTGACCAAAGATGACTATTTCTCCTTTGCGGCACATGACTGTCTGGAATTTGATGATGAGGAGTTCACGACACTCATCAAAGGCAGACTTGCTGATGAAATGAAGATAACGACCGTGGGAGGAATCAAGAAAGCAGTGAACAAGAATCGTGGACCAAGGCTCTAAAAAATGTGTGACATTCAGGTCATGGAAATACATCCATGGCCTTTTTGTTTGGTGTATTGCCGCTAGCGTTGTCGACTGGAGCAGGGGCAGCCAGCCGCAATGCCATTGGTATTGGTGTTTCTGGTGGATTGCTGGCATCAACTTTTTTGGTGATCTTTTT
>CAZPEW010000258.1:0-3958 GCA_964585695.1 uncultured Lachnospiraceae bacterium | reverse complement strand
GTCTGGATCGGCGCAGACAGTATTCTGCTGACCGGGACACCGCACAGGCTGCTCATCTCAAGCGGATGCGGCGTAACAATCACCGGTATCTTTTCCGCAGTACGGTCAGCAAGCTCCATCAGCTCCGGATTTTCCGCAAGCAGATTCAGCGCATCTGCATCCAGAAGCAGTCCGCTGACTTTTTTCTTTTCCGGCTGCGTCAGCAGTCCCTGCAGGAGGCAGAAAACAAGTCTCCCTGCAAGCTCGCTCTGTGACAGTCCGGGACCGGCAATCACAAAATCCGCCCACGCAAGGTTCTTCTTTACGCAGGCACCGATCGCCGTCGTCTCCTCATACGTTTCCACAATTGCCTCCGGAAGAGACGACTGTAGTATAATGCGGTTTTTATCATGTGTCAAAAGCTTTATAAGTCCTGCGCCACTGCGGTAGCAGGCAAGCCCTGAAAGATATGCTGCACCGCTCATGCCCTTGGATCCTGCAATAATCAGCACTTTTCCGTAGGTGCCCTTGTTTGCATCTGCCATACGCCCCGGTATGAGAGACATCAGAAAGTATTTATCCATTAATTCCCCTCCAGCACAGCCATCGCCATTACAAGTTCTCCGGTATCGGAAATGGAAACATGGAGCGCTGCTCCGCCAACCTTACGGAAAAGTGCCTCGGCCCTCCCGTACAGCTTTACATACGGCCGGCCCAGTTCATCCCGCAGTACCTCGATTTCCGTCAGTGAAAAGCCTCTTACCCCCGTTCCGAATGCCTTGGAAACTGCCTCTTTGACAGAAAAATCACCGGCAAGCAGGGCATTTCTGCCCGATGCATGCCGGCGTTCATTTTCGGTAAAGACCTTTTCTGATCCGCTGCTGTTTTTCAGCTTTTCAATTCTGCTGATCTCAAGTATGTCACAGCCAACACCGATGATCATTTTCCGGCCTCTTTATTTCTGCTGACAGCCGTCTTGTTTCCGCTGTTCTTGTCCGCCTCACCGACACGATAGGAAAGACGCATCAGCGACTCGGACAGATGTACGTTTTCAATAACAATGTTCTCAGGCACTTCCAGATCAACATGGGCAAAATTCCAGATCCCGACAATACCGTCCTTGATCAGTTGCTCAACAATATCAACCGCCGGTGTTTTGGGAATGCATACTGCCGCCATTTTAACATCGTATCTGCTGATGACCTCGTCGATTTTATCCATCGGAAGAACCTTGACGTTTCCGACCACAGTGCCGATCACCTTAGGATCCCGGTCAAAAATACCCTTGATGATAAAGCCTCTCTTACGGAAATTGGTATAATTTGCAAGGGCCTGTCCGAGATGACCGGCACCTATGATAATCATATTGTGTTCCGTATCAATATTAAGAATCTTTGCAATCTCATCATGGAGATTCTGGATGTTATAGCCATATCCCTGCTGTCCGAAGCCGCCGAAATTATTGAGATCCTGACGGATCTGTGAGGCTGTCAGCGACATCCTCTTGCTGAGTTCGTTGCTGGAAATCCGCTCAATATGCTGGTCCATCAGATCTTCCAGATATCTGTAATATCTCGGCAGTCTTTGAATAACTGCCGGTGATATATCTTTGTTTGCCATATGTCCACCTCTTTTTTCATCTTGACTGATATTATACAAGCTCGTTAAATCTATGTCAAATAATTTGGCAGACACTGGCCCGCAGATTTCTCAGATTTTAGGAGTCCTTTTAAGAATTTCATGACGCTCCGGACCGTTGGAAACCATTGTAACCGGCGTTTCAATCTGCTTCTCGATAAAGTCGATATAGTTTCTGCATGCCTCCGGAAGTGCATCATAGTCACGGATGCCGCGGATATCTGTTTTCCATCCCGGCAGAGTCTCATAAACCGGCTTTGCCTTGTTCAGCAAGGTTGTAACCGGGAAGTCCCGTGTCACTTTTCCGTCAATCTCATAGCCTGTGCAGACCTTGAGCTCATCCAGATAGGACAGGGCATCCAGAACCGTAACCACCGCTTCAGTCGCACCCTGCAGCGCACAGCCGTAACGGGATGCAACCGCATCATACCAGCCTACTCTGCGCGGACGTCCGGTCTTTGCGCCGTATTCTCCCTTGTCGCCGCCTCTCCTGCGGAGCTCCTCTGCTTCTGTCCCGAACATCTCCGAAACAAAATCTCCGGCTCCCACAGCTGAGGAATAAGCCTTGGTTACGGCAATAATATCCTTGATCTCATACGGCGGAATACCGGCTCCGACTGCGCCATAGGCTGCAAGTGTGGAGGATGATGTAACCATCGGATAAATTCCGTGATCCGGATCCTTCATGGTACCGAGCTGTCCCTCCAGGAGGACCGTCTTTCCTGCCTTGATCGCTTCTCTCAGGAACTTGGATGTATCCGTAAGGTAAGGTGCGATCAGATCTCTCTCCCTGTGCATCTCCTTCAGCAGATCATCATAGCTGATCTCCGGCATATGATACAGCTCACGCAGCATTACATTTTTGATTTCCACAATCTTGTGCAGCTGCTCCGTAAGAACAGCCTCATCAAAAAGCTCATTCACCTGCAGACCGATCTTTGCGAATTTGTCAGAAAAGAAAGGTGCTATGCCGGATTTGGTAGAGCCATAGGATTTACCGGCAAGTCTTGCCTCCTCATAGGCATCAAACTCCTTGTGATAAGGCATCATAACCTGGACACGGTCTGAAACCAGAATCCTGGGTGCCGGAACGCCTGCATCCGTGATGGATTTCAGTTCCTCAATAAAAGCAGGAATATCCAGTGCCACACCATTTCCGAGAACTGAAGTGATGTGCTGATAAAATACACCGCTCGGCAGAAGATGAAGCGCAAAACGGCCATAGTTGTTGATAATGGTATGACCGGCATTGGCACCGCCCTGGAATCTGACTACAATATCAGATGTTTCCGCAAGCATATCGGTGATTTTTCCTTTTCCCTCGTCGCCCCAGTTAGCTCCTACGATTGCACGTACCATATGAATTCCTCCTAAAAAGGCAACCCCCTCGGATTGCCGGTACACACGCACCTTTTCAGCGCCCCGCGCCGGATTCGTGACCCCTGTGTACCAAACATATTACTTCTTGACCAGATTTGTGATCCAGATAAACACATAAATAAGCACCGGAACCACAATCAGGCAGAACAATGCAGCCAGTATCAGGCTGGGATCCGCTCCTGTAAAAGAAAGATACAGCAGGAGGATGATCAGCAGCAGAATAAAAAGGAGAACGATAATGGAAAGCACTCTTTTGACTGTTTTCTTTTCTGTCTTCATTTTACACCTCCGTTGATTCCCGCCGCAGCACTGCAGGGCTCTTAAAACCACAAAGCATTAACAGTATAGTAAATCCCCGCTCCGTTTTCAATCCATATCGGAAAGGTTTATGATTTTATCAGAAAACCTTATACCTTGATTTCTGCTGTCATCCCCAGCGCTTCCCTGTTCTTATCCAGAACCGGTTTCACAACCTCATCAATAAACGCGGTGACCTGCTCCGGTGCGCGGCCGACATAGCGCTCAGGCTGCATGGATGCCTCCAGCTGCTCCAGTGTAAGATGGAAGGAAGGATCTGCCGCAATGAGTGAAAGCAGATTGTTCTCTCCGCCCTCCTCCTTGATATGCTTTCCCGCCTTCATGGAGAGCTGACGGATCTTTTCATGGAGCTCCTGACGGTCTCCGCCTGCTTTTACAGCATCCATCATGATATTTTCCGTAGCCATAAAGGGAAGCTCTGCCATCAGATGCTTGCGGATAACCTTAGGGTAGACCACAAGGCCGTCTACGACATTCAGATACAGATCCAGGATGCCGTCCACTGCAAGGAAACCCTCCGGTACCGACAGGCGCTTGTTAGCAGAATCATCCAGTGTCCTCTCAAACCACTGCGTGGAGGAAACCAGCATCGGATTCATGAGATCGCTCATTACATAATCCGAAAGAGATGCGATTCTCTCCG
>CAZPEW010000257.1:0-3972 GCA_964585695.1 uncultured Lachnospiraceae bacterium | reverse complement strand
CGCGGATCAAGGTGAATATTGAAACAGCCTGGTTTATGCCGGGCTGTTTCTGCATTTAAGGAATCATAAACCGAAACAGGTATAATGTCAGCAAGAATGCAAAAAAATTTTTATGCTGTGGGAACCTGAAAAATATTTAGAATATATTTCTGGGAAATACGCATCCGGACAGGCATATCAGTTGAATAATCCTGATTTTACGGTACTTACAGTTGAAATGCATCTGCAGCGTAAAACTAAAAATAATTTATTGTACATATTACAAAAAACAGGAAAAACTAAAATCAAAAAAATATTTTGGTAAATGTGCACAAGAGTATAGATAATAATTTATCAATAAATGCGGCTGGATTATTTCCGTAAAAAGCTTATAATGAGAAAAAGCAATAAACAATAAATATAAGTATGTATATCCTGGGGATTGGCCCAGAGTCTCTACCAACTACCGCAAAGAGTTGACTACATATTCTGCAATGAAGTGGACTGTGGAATATGTATTCGCTCTTTTTTTTTACACATAAGGGGCGGTGCAGGTTATAATGGATAAAGAATCTGAGTGGTGCGTGGAGACAAAAAAACCTGAAACAGGAGGAAGCAATATGAATGTTGTTGGCCAGGGAATTGACAGAGTAGATGCGTATGGCAAGGTAACCGGTGAAGCTAAGTATGCAGCAGATCTGGAACCAAAGGACATTCTGCATGCGCGTGTAGTTCATTCTACAATCGCAAACGGATATGTAAAGAGCATGGATATTTCGGAGGCAGAAAAGGTACCGGGGGTTGTCAGAATTGTCACCTGTCTGGATGTGCCGGATCATCCGTTCCCGACAGCGGGTCATCCGTGGAGCGTGGAGGAGAAGCATCAGGATATCTGTGACCGTAAGGTTCTGAACAGAAGAGTCCGTTATTATGGCGATGATATCGCAGCTGTAGTTGCACTGGATGAGGTTGCTGCAGCAAGAGCAGCGCGTCTGATCAAGGTTGAATATGAAGAGTATGCACCGATTGTTACGGTGGATGCCGCTCTGCAGCCGGATGCTACGCCGCTTCACCCGGAAGTACGGAAGGACAATGTTATCGTACACTCCCATATGACCATGGGGGGTGCTGATTTTACATATGAAAAGGCACTTGCAGAGGCAGAGGCGGAATACGGCAGGGAAAATCTCATTGAGATGACCGGCGATTATGATACACCAAGGATTTCCCACAGCCATATCGAGCTGGTTGTATCCTGGGCATTTGTGGATACCAACGGCAAGGTTACCGTAACAAGTTCCACACAGATCCCGCACATTGTGAGAAACAGTGTGGCGGTTGCACTGGGACTGCCGGTCGGCAAGGTCCGCATCATCAAGCCTTATATCGGCGGCGGATTCGGAAACAAGCAGGATGTGCTCTATGAGCCGCTGAATGCCTACCTTTCCGTAGTCTGCGGCGGCAGAGCTGTCCGTCTGGAGGCAAGCCGTGAGGAGGTTATCGTCAGCACACGTACGCGTCATAAGATTGAGGGCAAGTGCCGTGCGGTTATGACAAAGGACGGAACCATTCTTGCACGTAAGCTCGAAGCATTCGCAAACAACGGTGCCTATGCATCGCACGGACATGCGATCTGTGCAAACTGCGGAACTGTATTCAAGGATCTGTATTCGGATAAAATCGGAACAGAGGTGGACTGCTGGACAGTTTATACCTCCAGCCCGGTTGCAGGTGCAATGCGTGCCTATGGTATCCCGCAGTCAGACTGGATTACAGAGTGTCTGACAGATGATCTGGCTTACAGCATCGGCATGGATCCGCTGCAGTTCCGTTTAAAGAACTGCATTAAAGAAGGCTTCAAGGATCCGGGTACGGGCATTCCGTTCCTGACCTACGGGCTGAAGGAATGTATTGAAAAGGGCAGACAGTACATCGGATGGGATGAGAAGTGGGATAAATACCGTCATCAGACCGGCAATAAGAGACGTGGTATCGGTATGGCGATCTTTATCTACAAGACAGGTGTATATCCGATCTCGCTGGAGACAGCTTCTGCAAGACTGGTTCTGAACCAGGACGGATCCTGCCAGCTTTTCCTCGGCGCAACGGAAATCGGACAGGGCGCAGATACTGTATTTACACAGATGGCGGCGGAGACGACCGGCATTTCTGTGGATAAGGTTTATATTGAGTCGACACAGGATACGGATACTTCTCCGTTTGATACCGGTGCCTATGCTTCCCGCCAGACTTATGTAACCGGTAAGGCTGTACGGAAGTGTGCAGAGGAATTCCGCGGAAAGATCCTGAGCTATGCAGCATATATGCTGAATCATGCAGAGACGGATGTCGCAAAGACAACCTATAAGGATGTTGTCATGGCGGCAAGACAGACAGCAGAAAAAGCCCTGGGACTCGGCAGAGAGCAGGAGATCGAGGCTTCTGCACTGACAGTCAGAGACAGCATGGTTTTGCTTGCAGCGGGCGGCGAGAAGCTGTTCCCGGTTTCTGCGGTTGCTGATGTTTCATTCTATTCACTGGATAAGTCACAGCACATTACTGCAGAGGTAACCAATCACTGCAAGGAGAATACTTTCTCATCCGGCTGTACTTTTGCGGAAATCGAGATCGACATTCCGCTTGGCCTGATTGAGGTTAAGAACATTATCAACGTACATGATTCCGGCATACTGATCAATCCTAAGACTGCCGAGGCACAGGTACACGGCGGTATGGCACAGAGCCTTGGATTCGGACTTTCCGAGGAACTGCTTGTGGATGAGAAGACCGGCAGAACGCTGAATGACAACCTGCTTGACTTTAAGATCCCGACAGCAATGGACGTTCCGGAGCTTGCGGTACAGTTTGTACAGCTGGATGATCCGTCCGGCCCTTACGGAAACAAGGCACTGGGCGAGCCGCCGGCTATCACACCGGCACCGGCAATCCGCAATGCGATTCTGAATGCTACCGGCGTACATATGGATGTGGCACCGATGACATCGCAGCGTCTGGTAGAGGCGTTTACAAAGGCCGGACTGATTCCGGATAAGGAGGGATGCTGATATGTTTGATTTAACCTACTTTTATGAAGCAGCATCTGTAAAAGATGCAGTCAATGCATTGGTGCAGAATCCTGATTCCGAGGTTATCAGCGGCGGTACGGATGTTCTGATCAGAATGCGTGAAGGAAAGGATGCCGGCATGGGCCTGGTATCCATCCATAATATTGAGGAACTGAAAACGGTAGAGCTGCTTCCGGACGGCGATTTAAAGATCGGTGCCGGCATGAGCTTTACACATGTGACAAAGAATCCGCTGATTCAGAAATATGTTCCGATGCTTGGTGAGGCAGTTGACAGAGTCGGCGGCCCGCAGACCAGAAATGCAGGAACCATCGGCGGCAATATCTGCAACGGTGCAACCTCTGCGGATTCTGCAGCTTCCATGATGGCTTTAAATGCGATCCTGGTACTGGAGGGCGAGCATGGTGAGCGTCAGGTTCCGATAGCAGAGTTCTATACCGGTCCCGGCAGAACAGTGCGCGAGCGCACGGAGGTACTCAAGTACTTCCTGATCAGAAAGGAAGATTTTGAGGGCTGGGCAGGCGAATATATCAAGTACGGCAAGCGCAAGGCAATGGAAATTGCAACGCTTGGCTGTGCGGCACGGGTTAAGCTGAGCGCGGATAAAAAGACTTATGAGGAAGTCCGTCTTGCTTATGCAGTTGCTGCACCGACGCCGATCCGCTGCACAAAGGCAGAGGCGTTTATGAAGGGCAAGGCTGTTGCGGACGAGGCTTCGCTGGAAGAATTCATTGAGACGGCAGTTACTGAAACCAAGCCGAGAAGCAGCTGGAGAGCCTCTAAGGAATTCCGTCTGCAGCTGATCAGAGAGCTCGGCAGGAGAGCATTGCTGGAAGCAGTAAGAAGAGACGGAGGTGAGGTTAATGCTTAAGATCATACATATAAAGGTGAACGGCATCGAGCGTGA
>CAZPEW010000256.1:0-4030 GCA_964585695.1 uncultured Lachnospiraceae bacterium | reverse complement strand
AGCGCTCATTACCGAGCATACAGCCTTTGCCACACCGGCATATACATTCATGGTTCCGACTTCATCATGAACATAATTTGCTGTTCTGCTCTTTTTGATACCAAGCCTTCCTGCCTCACCATAAGCATCAATATTGGCACCTATGAACATGAACTCCCAGCCGTCCTCCTTCTGCTGCTTCTCGATTATCTTTTTGATCCTGTCATAAGAATACTCACAGCTGGCGTTCTCCATACCGTCTGTCGTGATTATGAAAATGGTCTTTTCCGGTCTGTCTTCTTCCCTGGTATATTTGTGCACATTCTTAATATGATGGATTGCTCCGCCTACAGCATCGAGAAGAGCTGTGCATCCTCTGACGTAGTACTGGTCTTCCGTCATCCTCGGAACATCCCTGATATTCACTCTGTCATGAAGCACTTCGCACCGGTCATCAAAAAGCAGTGTTGAAACGAGAGCCTCGCCATCAGCCTTTTTCTGCTTTTCCATCATGGAATTGAAGCCTCCGATTGTATCTGCTTCAAGTCCGCCCATTGATCCGCTTCTGTCCAGTATATATACAATTTCTGTCAAACCTTTTCTCATGGTAAATACCTCCTGATCATCACTCTGGAAGCTTCCCTGTAGTGAAGCTTATCTCTTTGTTATGAGTAAATGATACCTTCCGGAGGCAGCAAATAGGTCAACCCTCATGCGACCATGAAAAAAACATATCAGCTGCCCTTTGACAGCGTATCCAGTCCGTAGTCGAAAAGGACAATATCTATCTTCATTACGTTATAATCTTCGTTTTCAATAAAGTACTCAACCACTGCATCTGTCTGAGAAATAGGTGACAGAGCATAGCCTGCCAGCCTCAGGAAATCAATGGTCTCGTCCACATTCAACTGCAATCCTACAGCAAGAGCAAGCACCTTCTCTTTTGAAGGCTTTACCTGACCTTTCAGAAGTTTGCTGAAATACTGTTTTGATATATTGGCAGCTGCATAAACCTCGGCATTTTTTAGTTCCTTCTTGTTGATCAGCTGCTGCAGATGCTTCTCAAAAGAATCTGTATAAATTCCTTTCAGGACATTATCCAGAGATTTCTTTTTGGGCTTAACCGGTGCTGCTTCAGAAGCCTTAAATGATCCTACGCTTCCAAGGAAAGAAGGCATAGCAGACATTGGCGGTACAGGTCTGTTTGACCTTGCTTCTTTAAAGTCATCGCCATTATCCTCTTCCTCAATATCTTCATCAAGAAGAGGCGCCCCGTCTTCCGGAATGCTTTCAATCTTATATTCAGCGTCAAGAGCCGCATCCACATAGTGGCTGTCCACAAAGCTTTCTACAGTATCAAAGATGTCACCGGACACCTTGTAGGCATATTCAGTAAATACAACCAGGGTAATCTCCATCTCGTGATCTTCCAAGAATGCTTTGAAGGAATCCACTGCAATCTGCAGCCCAAGCTCCTTAGGAAAAGCATAAGTACCTGTCGCCATAAGAGGAAATGCAATGGACCTACATTTATTTTTATAGGCCAGCTCCAAAGATCTGTCATAACACTGGCGAAGGAGCTGCACCTCTCTATGAGATCCGCCCTGCCACCATGGGCCGGAAGAATGGATGATATACTTTGCCGGCAGTTTAAAAGCAGGAGTTATGCCCACTTGGCCTACCGGGAGTTCACCGATCTGCTGTCTGGCAGCAAGAAGATTATCCCAGCCTGCAGCTTCATATATGGCACGATCCACACCGTCACCTACTGCAACCGATGGGTTTGCAGTATTGACGATGGCATCTGCTTTTACTTTTGTAATATCATTATGGATTATTTGAAAAGGCATATTCTTTGTTCCTTTTTATTTGCTTCCAAGTATTCTAAGATTTTTCACCTTAGAAGAATGATTTATATAATTTGCTGTAGCAGCAAGAACTCTTTGGATTTTATCATTCATTTTAATAGTTTTACTTAATGCTGGCTGAACTATTGTAATAACTCCAGACAAATGAACTTCTGGACTCTTCAAATTTTTAATCAGCTCTTCAAAAGAACCGACCATATCTTGGCAATGTATAGTGGGTCAGTTGTCAAGACAATTCTCTTTCAAAAATATAATGAACAGATATCGGTTAACAGTTACAGTCTGTGGATAAGAAGGTGATGCTTAGTCAGGCTACGTATTGGATCAGCTGCAGTGGATAGTAACAGGATGCCGGAGTCTGGTTGCCGATGGCGGAATGAAGCCTCTCGAAATTATAGGTGTGGATATATTTTCCCGATTGCGTCCCTCGCTTCACGGATGTTGTCATATTCGGTGATATAGGCTCCCTCATATTTGAAAGAACGGAACCAGCGTTCAATCATGATGTTGTCCGCCCAGCGGCCCTTGCCGTCCATGCTAATCCGGATTCCCTGCGATTTCACAAACTCTGTGTATTCCTGACTGGTGAATTGACAGCCCTGGTCTGAATTAAGGATCTGAGGCCCGGCAACGGCAAGTGCCCTTTTCAGCGCCTCGATGACCATCCTTGTATCCAGCTCCCATCCAACGATACAGCGCGAAGCCCAGTCGATAATCGCTGTCAAATAGAGGAAGCCATGGCTCAGCTTCAAATAAGTGATATCAATTGACCGTGCCTGGTTCGGCCTGTCTATAACTGCATTCCGCAGGAGATACGGGTATACCTTGCTTTCCTGCATGCGCTTCGAGAGATTCAGCTTCAGATAAATCGGATCGATGGCCATTTCGTTCATGAAACGGCGCGCCCTTTTCCTTCCGATTCGGTAACCGCGTTTCTGCAGCTGGCCGGCCATCTGACGCGCGCCCCATGTCGGGTTATCCGTGTGCAGGCGATCGATAATGACCTTTCAGTCAAGCTTGAACTGTGAGATACAATGCCCCTTGTAATATATACTGGTCCTGTTTACGTCAAGCTTATCGCGGATGTTCTCGTCGCGTTTCTCGTCAAAAACGAGGGAGGCATGCTCGAGGAATTCCTTTTTCCAGTTCCGCATCAGGTTCGGCTGGATGTTGTTTTCGGTGGCAAGCTGGTTGATCTGCTTTTCACCCTTGATGGCTTCAAGAACGATTTTTGCTTTCTGCTCTGGCGTAAAGGTACGCTTAACACAGGACATGACGGAATGAATCTCCTCGCTTTTCTTGCTGGTTTGAGTATATCAGATTCATTATATCGTGTCCAAGAAACTGTCTTAATTTACGGTACCATTATACTCAATCATTCTTCCGTAAACCACGACAAAAACACAAAGCGATAAAATCCGCATCAGAAACTGCACTATAAAAGTCTGCAGAAAGACCATCAGTACCGAGCCGGCATCCATTGCTTCGAGCGTTGACTGCATCCCGGCAAGTGCCGAGGCATCAACTGCCGTACTTCCGGATATAATGCCGCCGCTCTGCAGCACCACATGCTGTGCCACATCAAAGACTGCCATGGTAATGTTGAACGTATTTGTGATCAGTTCCACTGCCACAAAGGTCTTAAATACCCATTTAAAAAAGATCCATGTCTCAAAATTTGCGAGGTTGTTGTGGCTGATCACCAGCTGGATCAGCTCATAACAGGCGATAAATGTCAGGATAATTCCGGCAATCGGCATAATGACATTCTCCGAGAGTGTCCGGATCATGGAAAACACGCCCGGCTGGAAATCCGCCGGGGTCTGACCTACCTGTGTGGCAACTTCCCCGACCTTGTCATTTACCATGTCAAAGGTATGGGACAGGGTATCCATAATGACCGGAATCAGCAGGGATTTCAGCCATTCCCCAAATTGGTTGAATATTTCTTCCAATGCCTCTCTCCTTTCCGGGAGCCGCAGGACCGGCTCCGTTTTTTCTTTTGCTTCATTGGTTCTCCCTGTTCCTGTCAGGTGACTTTTTCATTTGATCCTTCTGCAGGCCCCGGCCTGCCTTTCTTTAGAAAAGTCCTGAAAGGAGCGGTACAAGGGTTGTGCCGATCAGGGCTACTCCGCCGCCTGCCATAAGCTGCTTCATTCCCTGGGACTTTGCGCCCGGATTAT
>CAZPEW010000255.1:0-4041 GCA_964585695.1 uncultured Lachnospiraceae bacterium | reverse complement strand
ACTCGGCGTTGTATATCAGGACTTTGCATCAGGCAATCTTACAACAGATGCTTTCGTAAAGACTGTTGCTCAGGTATGTCAGCAGTATTACGCAGGATAATAAAGTGAAAATTTACGGGCGGCGACACAAGTCGTCGCCCGTTTTGGCAACAGGCAGGGTTTTGGCAACAGATACAGACAATTTCAGAAAAATCAGGTTAAGAACAGCAGATAAATGTCAGGGGGCTCCGGATATTTACTGCGAAATGCGGTCTGAACCGCAGAACAGGAGAGCGGATTAATATGAAAACAAACACGCCCGGCAGCAGATTGCTGTCACTCATCCCTCTTGCAGGTGGAATTATTCTGACAGTAGCAGCATTGGTGTTTGACTTTGCAAAAAACAATATGCCAGCACGGGGACCAATGCTGATTATCGGCATGATTCTTGTGCTTGCAGGAATCTACCTTTATCCAACACAGAAAAATCATCGTAAAATCGTTTATTTTATCTTTCTGTTCCCGCTGCTGTTTACATTCGCGGTAACAGTTATCATTCCGCTGGTTCTTGGTATCGGTTATTCCTTTACGGACTGGACCGGAATCAAGTACACGACATTTGTAGGTTTCAAGAATTATGCAACCATGTTTAAGGATCCGGCGATGATCTGGTCAGTCCTGATCACCTTCCTCTTTGTAATCATGAACATGATTCTCGTAAATCTGATCGCATTTCTGCTTGCGCTGCTCTGCACAACCAATATTAAACTGGCAGGCTTTTTCCGGGCAGCATATTTCCTTCCGAACCTGATCGGCGGTATCGTACTGGGCTATATCTGGCAGTTCGTATTCAGCAACGTTCTGATCGAGATTACACAGAAATCCTGGCTTTCCCAGACAAATACAGCGCTGTTTGCAATCATTATCGTATATATCTGGCAGTATGCCGGCTACATCATGCTGATCTACATCACAGGACTCACACAGGTTCCGGCAGATGTTCTGGAAGCAGCTTCCATCGACGGCGCGAATGCTGTACAGACGCTTTTCAGCATCAAGATTCCGATGATTGCCTCAACAATTACCATCTGTACATTCCTGACACTGACATCAGCATTTAAACAGTTCGATGTCAACATGGCTTTGACAAACGGTGCCGGCTCAGTTCCGAACTTTATGGGCAATTACCTCTCCAATGGTACACAGATGCTGGCTTTGAACATATACAACACGGCTATTGCAAAGAACAGTTATGCGGTAGGTCAGGCAAAGGCGGTTCTGTTCTTTATCATCCTCGCGGTTGTATCTCTGATTCAGGTCAGAATATCCAATTCAAAGGAGGTTGAACTGTAATGAAACAGACAAGAACAAACAAAAACGCAGGACTTACCATTTTAGGCATTGTGATTGCGGCGTACATTCTCTTTCCGTTCTATCTGGTTGTTATGAACTCCTTTAAAAAGCAGGCGAGCATCGTAGCAAGTCCGGTAAGCCTTACAGGCGCATCCCTGGGGCAGCTGACACATAACCTGAGTGCGGTGGTAAATAACTCCAACTTTAATTTCTGGTATGCTTTCATGACTTCTGTTGTGATCACGATTCTGTCCCTGATTCTGCTGGCTGTATTCGGTGCCATGGCAGCCTGGGTCATCAGCCGTAACAACAAGGAGAAATGGGCATATGCAATTTACATGGTATTTATTGCTTCCATGATCATTCCTTTCCAGGTAGTTATGCTTCCGCTGATTTCCACATTCCGTGATGTCGGAAAATTTGTCGGCATCAGCATGCTGCAGTCGATTCCGGGCATTATCTTTGCATACTGCGGATTCGGCGGTGCCCTGACCGTATTTATCCTGACCGGGTTCATCAAGGGTATCCCGTATGATCTGGAGGAGGCAGCGGCAATCGACGGCTGCACACCGGAAGGAACCTTCTTCCGTGTTATTTTCCCGCTGATGAAGCCGATTCTTACAACTGTCACCATTCTGAATGGTCTGTGGATCTGGAACGACTATCTGCTTCCGTCTCTGATGCTTGGACAGAACGGCAAGGTTAAAACCCTTCCTGTAGCCGTACAGGCTTTTGTAGGTTCTTATGTAAAACAGTGGGATCTGATTCTTACGGCAGCACTGCTTGCCATCATCCCGATGATTACCGTCTTCCTGATCGCACAGAAGCAGATCATGAAGGGCATGGTTGAGGGTGCCGTCAAGGGTTAAAAGAAACAAATCAATAACATGACCGGGTAAGGTCATACTATGCGGGAGCTCCTGGTTTCAGGAGCTCCTGTCATCAGAAAATATATCGCAGGAGAGAATAGTTTATGAATAAAAAATGGTGGCAGGACAAGGTTGCATATCAGATCTATCCAAAAAGCTTCAAAGACACGACAGGAACAGGCATCGGAGACATCAAAGGCATTACATCCAGGCTGGATTATTTAAAGGATCTGGGAATCGGGATGATCTGGCTTTCGCCATGCTACTGTTCGCCTCTTGCAGATCAGGGATACGATATCTCTGACTATTATCGTATAGATCCTAAATTCGGTTCGAATGAAGATCTGTACGAGCTGATTGCAGAGGCACGGAAAAAAGATATCGCCATCATCCTGGATCTTGTAATAAACCATACTTCAGATGAACACGAATGGTTCAGAAAAGCCCTGGAGGATCCGGAGGGCAAGTATGCAAAGTACTATTTTATTGAGGATGCGGTAGACGGACATGCTCCGAACAACTGGCGTTCCTATTTCGGCGGAAGTGCCTGGGAAAAGATACCCGGAACCGATAAATACTACCTCCATCTGTTCCATAAAAAGCAGCCGGATCTCAACTGGGAGAACCGGGAGATGCGTGAAGAGATCTACAGAATGATCAACTGGTGGCTGGACAAGGGCGTTGCCGGCTTCCGTCTGGATGCCATTCTGAATATTAAAAAACCGCTTCCGTTTAAGGATTACAATTTCAAACCGGACCGGGACGACGGCATGGCAGCGGCATCACAGATGATTTCCAGAGCAGAGGGAATCGGAGATCTGCTGCGGGAAATCCGTGATCGTACATTCGCACTGCACAATGCTTTTTCTGTAGGTGAGGTATTTAACGAGCGGGATGAGCAGATACCGGAATTTATCGGAGAGGATGGCTACTTCTCCTCGATGTTTGATTTCAGAGAAACGGTATTCGGACAGAGTCCGGACGGATGGTATGCCAATAAGCCGGTTATGCCGGATGATTACAGAGATGCGGTGTTCACAACGCAGGGGATTATCCGTGACAGAGGCTTTGTTTCCAATATTATTGAGAACCATGATGAGCCGCGCGGTGTAAGCCGTTATATACCGGAGGGCGAATTATCCGATACTTCCAAAAAATTCCTGGCAACCATGCAGTTTATGGTGAGGGGACTTCCGTTTATTTATCAGGGACAGGAAATCGGAATGGAAAATACGGTTATGCATTCGATCGACGAGGTAGATGATATTTCGAGCCGGGATGAATACCAGGTTGCGCTCCGTGCAGGTCTGTCCGAGGCGGAGGCGCTGCGTGCGGTCAATAAATATTCGAGGGACAATGCACGTACGCCGATGCAGTGGGATGATTCGCCGGAAGCCGGCTTTACAGACGGTAAACCATGGCTTAAGGTGAACCCGGACTACAAGGAGATCAATGTAAGAAAAGAGGAGCAGGATCCTGCTTCCGTACTGAATTATTATAAAAAGCTGATTGCATTCCGGTCGGATCCGGAGTATGGTGATACCGTTGTTTACGGAGAACTGACGCCGTGGAAGCAGGATACGGAGCGGCTGATGGCTTTTTACCGCAGTTCGGAGCAGCATAAGCTTCTTGTAATCGGCAATTTCAGTACAGAAGAGAAAACAGTTGCACTCCCTGCAGACTGCAGGAAGGTACTGCTCAACAACCTCGGCGAACTGGATATGGAGGGGAGAGAACTGCGGCTTAAGGGCTATCAGGCTGTGGTGCTCCTGATGGAAGAATGAAATAGAAAATTATCTGATATTTGGAAAGGATGGGCTTATGGCTACAACATTAAAGG
>CAZPEW010000254.1:0-4071 GCA_964585695.1 uncultured Lachnospiraceae bacterium | reverse complement strand
TACCGCTCCTGGAAAAGACCGGATACATTATCCTGCTCGACCAGTTCATGTGGGAGGACGTATTCAGGTGCATTCGCGAGCTCCAGGATAAAAATGTCAATATTCTGCCGTGCTCGCTCAACGTGTCGCGCATTGATTTCCGTTATATGGATGTCGTCGAGCAGTTCACGCAGCTCATCCGGAAATACCGCATCAATCCCGAATTCATCGGCATCGAGATTACGGAGAGCGCCTATGCGGAGAATTTCAATGTGGTTGTGAGTACGATTGAGCAGCTGCATGACATGGGTTTCCGCATCTATATGGACGATTTCGGCTCAGGCTACAGCTCCCTGAACAGCCTCTCGGATATGACAATCGATGTGCTGAAGCTGGACATGAAATTCATCCAGGGAATCAAGGGCGGACGTTCTGTAAATATCATCGAGTCGGTCATCAATATGGCGCGGCTTCTCAAACTTTCGGTGGTTGTGGAAGGCGTCGAAACGGGCCACCAGCTCTCGGTGATCCGGAATATCGGCTGCAATTATGTGCAGGGATACCGGTTCTACAGACCGATGCCGCACGAGGCATTCGCGGAGCTGCTCCTGGACAAGGAAAGAATCGATTACACCGGCATCCACATCCACGAGGCGGTGCAGATCCACGTTGGAGAGATCCTGGACAGAAACATCTACAGCGACACACTTCTTAACAACATTCTGGGCCCGGTCGCCTTCTATGAACTTTACGAGGACAAGATCCGGCTTGTCCGTTTCAACCCGCAGTACGCAGAGCTCCTCTCTGCGGAAATGGACGAGGTTCATACGAATGAAGATTTCATGGACTATATCGTGCACCCGGCAGAGCTCCTGAGACTCGCCGAGGATGCGGATAATGATACGCTCGGAGGCGGAGAAACTGACGTCGAATACAGGACTGCGGACGGGCAGTATGCCTGCCTGCATGCCCATGCCTATCTGATTCATGAACGCGACGGCGTAAAACAGTATTATGTGTCATTAAGAAAAGTCTAGGTCGTAAGGATACCTCCCGCTGCGCGGGCCCCTCCTTGCACGGGAAGCAGGCGCATGAGATGCGTACTGCGTACGCGGCGCCTGCGCAGGTCGTAAGGATACCTCCCGCTATGCGGGCCCCTCCTTGCGACATTACTTGAAACATCTGGGGGGATGGCTTATAATTGTTACAATTATACAGTTTCACGGGATGTTATTGTGTGATTCTGATGAACAGCGGGAAAGAGGTAGGCTTGATATGAAGACAAAACGTCTCGGCGATATGCTTCTGGAAATGAATCTGATCTCGGAGGATCAGCTGAAGGAAGCATTGGCCATCCAGAAACAGGAGAATGAGCGTCTCGGCACCACGTTGGTGAAGCATGGCTACATTACGGAGTCGCAGCTGGTAGATACGCTGCGGATGCAGCTCGGCATCGATTACATTGACCTCACCAAGACAGATATTGCACCGGAGATGTCCAAGCTTATTCCCAAGTCACTTGCCAAATCAGCCAAGATCGTGCCGGTCAAGGTTTACAACGACAGTCTTTTCCTTGCGATGGCCGATCCGCTTAACTTTGTTGCGATCGAGGAAGCCCAGACCACCAGCAAGAAGCGTATTATCCCGATGATTGCTTCGTTTAATGCCGTCGAGCATGCCATCAATGTCCTTTACGGAAATGAAGGTGCCGCAGAGGCCATGGCACAGATGCGCGCACAGGCCGGCATCACCGAGGAGGAGATCCGTCCTACGGAGACTGCCGCGAATGCTGATAACGCTCCGACCATCCGTCTTGTGAATTCCATCATCGAGCGTGCCTATACGGAGAATGCCTCCGATATCCACTGGGAGCCGTCCGAGGGTGACATGGTCATCCGGATGCGTATAGACGGACGTCTACATCGTATTCTGACAATCCCGCGGAATCTGCAGGATTCCGTTATTTCCAGACTGAAGATCATGTCCAGACTGGACATTGTCGAGAAAAGAGTGCCGCAGGACGGCCGTGCGAAGCTCCGGATCAAGCAGACAGATCTTGATCTCCGTGTATCCACGCTGCCGACAATCTACGGTGAGAAGGTCGTCATCCGACTGCTGCGCAGGAATGAGGAGCAGCTGAACCGCCGCGGCATCGGTCTGCCGGCGGAGGAGGATGCCAAGATTGACAAGCTTCTCGGACTGACAAGCGGCGTTATCATGATTGTCGGACCTACCGGATCCGGTAAATCCAGTACCATGTATACGCTTGTACGTGAGCTTCTTTCCGAAACCACCAACCTGATCACACTGGAGGATCCGGTCGAGTACCAGATTGCCGGTGCCACACAGGTACAGATCAACGAGAAGGTCGGACTGACATTCGCATCAGGACTCCGGTCCATCCTGCGTCAGGACCCGGACATCATCTGTGTCGGCGAGATCCGTGACGGTGAGACCGCCGAGATCGCCATGCGTGCAGCCATGACCGGACACCTGGTTATCACCACCATCCATACCGAGGATGCTGTTTCCGCAATTGACCGTCTGCACGATATGGGCGTCGCGCCTTACCTGATTTCGGCAGGCGTGCGCGGTATCATCTCGCAGCGTCTGCTCCGCCGGATCTGTCCGAACTGCAAGACCGAGGATCATCCGACAGCCGAGCAGGTGCAGCTTTCCGGCCTCCGGAACTACCCGGGCAGGAAATTCTACCACGGCCTCGGCTGCGATCACTGCTTCCACAGCGGCTACCGCGGACGAATCGGCGATTTTGAGATTCTGCTCATGAATGATGCGCTCCGGAAGTGCATCACCGACGGCGCCGACAAGCAGGAATTCCGCCGTCTCGCCAGGCAGACCGGCTACATCACCATGCTCGAGAACGCCGAGCACCTCGTAGACGAGGGCATCACCACAGTCGATGAAGTCACGCGAACGCTGACAGAAATATAATCTCTGCCGCAGCATAGATAAAACCTAACTGCTGCGGGGGGACTTCTGAGAGGAATCAGATGTTTGGATTAGGAACAATTATCAATATAAGTGCTATTGTTGCCGGAGGCTTGCTTGGACTGGTCTCCGGCAAATTCATGAAGGAAGGCAGCCAGGACACAATCATCAAGGCAACCGGCGTCTGCACACTCTTCATCGGAATCAGCGGCGCTCTGTCAAAGATGCTTACGCTTACAGGCGCATTGCAGACAGCCGGAACTGCAGCACTTAACGGCGCTGCGGGAGCTGGCGGTGCTGTAGGGGGTGCCGGTGCTGCGAGTGCTTCTGGAACTGTGAGTGCTTCTGGTGCCGCGGGAGCTGCGGCTCTGCTGCCTGGAGCTGTCAGTATCAGCACGCAGGGAATCATGATGATGATTGTCAGCATTGTTCTGGGTGCGGTGTTCGGTGAGATGATTGATCTTGACCGTCGGATCGAGGAATTTGGTGTATGGCTGCGGGAGAAAACGGGGAATGCCGGGGATAAGCAGTTTGTCAACGCGTTTGTAACCGCTTCGCTCACCGTCTGCATTGGCGCGATGGCTATTGTCGGTGCAATTCAGGACGGCATCTATGGTGACTATACAACATTAGCGGCAAAGTCCGTGCTCGATTTCATTATCATTCTCGTTATGACAAGCTCGCTAGGCAAAGGCTGTATCTTTGCCGCCATCCCGGTCGGCATCGTGCAGGGCAGCATGACGCTGCTTGCACGGCTCATCCAGCCGCTCATGACAGCGCATGCGCTCTCCAACATGTCTCTTGTCGGCTCGATCCTCATTTTCTGTGTCGGCCTGAATCTCATCTGGCCGCGCACCATCAAAGTTGCGAATCTCCTGCCGGCGCTCATAATTGCCGTCGGCTGCGCATTCGCAGGGTAGGCGCGGAAGAGCAGGCCTGCGCAGCAGTCAGGCTGGATACCGTCGAGCATTCGCAGGGTAGGCGCGGAAGAGCAGGCTCTACAGAGACAGCCGGCGCGGAATCTGGAATGCCTGCAGGCAGAGCGCTGGGACTTAGCCAGTTGCAGGGAGAATGAGCCGATAACAGCGGCAGGCATAAGATGATTTAATTTCATTAAAAACAAATCATATATATTTAGCTTTT
>CAZPEW010000253.1:0-4076 GCA_964585695.1 uncultured Lachnospiraceae bacterium | reverse complement strand
GTCATTATGAGAAGGATAAAGATATTCGCAGCTTTATTTGCGGCGGCAGCAGTTACGGCAGTGATTTTTATGGGATGTACCAGGACGGCAGGCAGCGGAGCACAGACGGCAGGAGCCGGGACTGCGCAGACGGGGCCGGTGCTTCAGGCGGCCGGAGAAACCCAGACAGGAGATACCGGCAGCGCACAGCTGGGCGGAGCGGAGGCGGTTAAGCCATCCGGTGCGGCACAGATTATCAGACCTGCAGTCGGATCAGGAACAGAGGCAGGCGGTACCGCGGTTCCGACTGTGGTTGTGAATGGCACGAGTTCTGTCCAGATGGTTCCGGACAGGGCACAGATCAGCTTTGGCGTGAGTACGGAAGGGGCGACTGCAAAGGCAGCACAGGAACAGAATACAAAAGATGTGAATGCAGTGCTTGCAAAGCTTAAAGAGCTCGAGGTCAAGGATGAGAGCATTCAGACGAGCGGATATGATATGTATCCGCAGTATGACTACAGCGAGGATTCCAATGGAAAAATCATTGGGTATTCGGTACAGACGACACTGACGGTCAAAGATCTGGAAATCGCTGACGCAGGGAACATACTGACAGAATGTGTGGCGGCAGGTATCAATAACGTGACGGATGTAAGCTATTCCAGCAGCAAATATGATGAATCATATCAGCAGGCGCTGAAGGAAGCGATCCAGAGCGCAGAGGCCAAGGCAAAGGTTATGGCAGAGGCTTCGGGCATGACGCTGGGACCGGTGACGGTGATGTCAGAGGGTTACCAGGATGATTCTGCAAGATATTTGCGCAAGGCGATGAATGAAACGATGGCAACAGCGGATGCAGCATCAGTTTCTGTAATGCCGGGGGAGATTCAGATACAGGCAAATGTATCGGTTACCTATCAGCTGCAGTAAAAGACAGAAAGAGCGGAGGAATCCGCTTTCCTTTTTCTGCCGTTCAGGAAAAAATTTTGTAAAGATGGGAGGCTTTCTTCCATCTTTTCTTTGATTGTGCTAATATAAATACATTATGTTTTTGGAAGTATACAGTTATTTATATTTCATGCCGGTATGACAGAAGAGGAATTTAATCAAGAGGCAGTATTATGAAAAAGAAAATAGCAGCAGAAAAAAGTGAAAAAAGGGCAGCCGACGTTAAAAAGTCTGCAGCGGATAAAAAGACACCGGAACATAAAAAATCCGCAGATGACAAAGTGAAGAAGGAAAAAGAAACAGTACTCCGCCCGGCACAGCCGAAGCGTCGTCTGTTAAAGAACGGTGCTGTGCAGAACAGTGCAGCGGCAGATGGCGCCGATTTAAGTGAGAGTGAGGGGACACTGACGGCCAGGGAGGATCTCGCCTGCTATAAAAACCGGGAGCTGTCCTGGCTGCAGTTTAATGAGCGTGTACTGAACGAGGCTGCAAATCCGAATGTCAAGCTTGCAGAGCGTCTTTCTTTTACGGCGATCTATCAGTCTAATCTGGATGAATTTTTCATGGTCCGCGTGGGCACACTGATGATGCAGATGCATTCGATTGAGCCGATCAGGGAGAATAAAACAAATCTTACGAGCAAGGAGCAGGTGACAGAGATCCTGAAGCGTGTCCATGAGCTTGAGCTGAAAAAGACCAAGGTTTATGAGCAGCTGATGGGAGAGCTGGAGCCGCACAATGTCCGGATCATCAATTTCAACAGGCTCTCCAAGGAGGAGGGCGTGCTTCTGGAGGCGTATTTTGACCATCAGATCGCACCGTATCTGTCACCGATGATTGTGGGCAAACAGCAGCCTTTCCCGTTTATCAACAACAAGGAGCTGTATGCGATTGTGACGCTCCGCAGCAAAAACAGCAAATCCAAAAACGGCAAGACCAGAACAGGTATAGTTTCCTGTGAAAACAAGGTCTTTAAGCGGCTTATTGAGATTCCGACAAGGCCGGGGACTTTTATGCTCTCAGAGGAACTGATTCTGCATTTTGTACAGAAGCTTTTCCCGAAGTATGCGGTTGCGGAGAAATCCATTCTGAGACTGACCAGAAATGCGGATATTGATGCGGGTGATGTGTATGATGAAGCAATGGATTACCGTGACATCATGGAGCAGCTTATTAAAAAGAGAAAGAGGCTGAGTCCGGTCCGTCTGGAGCTGAGCCGTCCGATCAATGAAAAGACAAAGGGAGAGCTTGCCAAGGTATTCGGACTGGGCAAGGACCATATTATCAATGTCGGAACCCCGCTGGATCTTTCTTTTGTATTTCTGCTGCAGGATTATCTGCATGACAATACCGCGCTTTTCTATGAAAAGAGAAGTCCGCGGAATCCGGGAAGCCTGAATCTCCGTGAGCCGCTGATTCCGCAGATTGAAAAGAAGGATGTACTGCTTGCATATCCGTTTGAGAGTATGAAGCCGTTTCTGCAGCTTCTCTCGGAAGCAGCGGAGGATCCGTCGGTTATCTCCATCAAAATGACGCTGTACCGTCTTGCAGACAAGAGCAAGGTTGTCGATGCACTTTGCGAAGCGGCTGAAAACGGCAAGGATGTGGTTGCTCTGCTTGAACTCCGGGCACGTTTTGATGAGGCCAATAATATTGAGATGTCCCATCGTCTGGAGGATGCAGGCTGTCATGTCATTTACGGTCTGCAGAAATATAAGGTTCATTCCAAGCTTTGCCTTATTACGAGGAGGACGGAGGAGGGAACCTCCTATATCACCCAGATCGGGACCGGCAACTATAATGAAAAAACCGCACGGCTTTATGTGGATCTCTGCCTGATTACTGCGAATGTACTGATCGGTGAGGAGGCGGGCAAGGTTTTCCGCGCTCTTCTGCAGGGAGAAACACCGGAGGGTATGCAGCATCTCCTGGTTGCACCGCACTGTCTCAGAAACCGTGTGATCGATATGATAGACGGTGAAATCGCGAGGGCGAGGGACGGGAAGCCGGCTTATATCGGAATCAAGATCAATTCTCTTACCGATAAAGTTCTGATTGAAAAGCTGATTGAGGCCTCCAAGGCAGGCGTAAAGACAGAACTGGTGGTCCGCGGCATCTGCTGTCTGGTTCCGGGCATTCCGGGCAAGACGGAAAATATACGGGTCATCAGTATCGTCGGCAGGTTCCTGGAGCATTCGCGCATCTACCGCTTCGGAACACCTGAGCGGGACCGTATTTATATTGCGTCAGCTGATTTCATGACAAGAAACACCATCCGCAGAGTAGAGGTTGCCGTACCGATTTATGATGAGGATCTGAAGAAGAGACTCCGGGATATGTTCAGCACGCTGATGGCGGATGATGAAAAGGGCAAGGAGCTGCTTGCGGACGGTCTGTATCATGACCGGAAGCTTGGAGAGGTTAAACTGAATTCGCAGGAAAAGTTTTATGCGGATGCCTATAAGGTTCTTTCCGATCTCAATGAGTAAGACTGAAAAGGAAATCGATATGTCAGAAAGAGAATTCAGGCCGGGCGATATCGTCCGGCATTTTAAAAGAGAAAAACAGAGTGCAGGCACACAGTATCTGTATGAAATCATCGGAACGGCAGAACACACGGAAACCCGTGAAAAACTGATGCTTTACCGCGCGCTTTACGGAAGCTGCGGGATTTATGCAAGACCGTATGAAATGTTTATGAGCGAAGTGGATCATGTGAAGTATCCTGATATAAAGCAGAAATACAGGTTTGAGAGATTCGGAGGCTGAATGAAGAACAAAAAGAAAAGTATCATAGCGCTTTTTGCGCTTTTGCTGGTGATGGCAGCTTTTTTCTGCATTTACCGGATTTACAGGCCCGGAACAGTCAGCGGCAGCAAAACGTATACGCTGGCGGTTGTGGATGATCAGGGAACCGAGGTGTCCTATAAAGGCAGTACAGATGCGGAATATCTGCGGCAGGTACTGGATGAGCTTTCCAAAACGCAGAAATTTACCTATTCCGGGGAGGAGTCGCAGTACGGGCTTTATCTCACGGAGGTAAACGGTGTCAAGGCCGACTATAATGCAAACGGTGCCTATTTTGCGCTTTATGTGAATGGGGATTATGCTGCTGCAGGTGTTGATACACAGCCGGTGAAGAACGGAGA
>CAZPEW010000252.1:1511-4089 GCA_964585695.1 uncultured Lachnospiraceae bacterium | reverse complement strand
GACCGGAAACGGAAGGTGCAATTATACAAATCTGTCCATGACCGGCAGGGAGTACCGCGGGATGCATCCGGAATTTGCAGAGACTGCAAATGCAGTATTTCCTCCGGAAAAGCTGATTGCCTATTTTGAGAGACTGGGGATAATGCCGAAATACAGAGGCACCTATGTATATCCCAACTCTGATCAGGCTTCCAGCATGGTTTACTGTCTTCTCCATGAAATGGAACACCTTGGAATCCGTATTTTGTACGATACGGCAGTACGCGAGATAAAGCTTTGTACAGGAAATGCTTATGACAGGATGCACTTTTCCGTCATGACGGAAAAAGATTGTTTCCGCTGTGACAGGGTTATCCTCACAGCCGGATCCAAGGCAGCTCCGGTTACAGGGTCTGACGGGGACGGATACCTGTTTGCAAAAGCATTCGGACATAGAATCATTCCTGTTGTTCCGGCGCTTACGGCAATCCGCTGTGCAGGCAGATATTACAAAGAGCTTGCCGGCGTACGGACGGATGCTGTCTTGAAGCTTCAGGTGGACGGACATACAGAAGAAACGGAAAGAGGAGAACTGCAGCTTACCGATTATGGTATTTCCGGAATACCGGTTTTCCAACTGAGCCGATACGCATCCTATGCGCTGAAAGACGGGAAAAAAGTCACTGTACAGATAAATTTCCTGCCGGAATGCAAAGAAACGGAGGTTTTCGGGCTTCTGCGGGAAAGAAGAAAAAATCTGTATTATAAAACGGCAGAGGATTTTCTTACAGGCTTCCTGAACAATAAGCTTTCGTCTGTACTGTTAAAGCTGGCCGGCATACAGCTTAAGGAGACAGCCGGCAGAATAAAGGATGAGAAGCTCCGGCAGCTGGCTGCGGTTATGACGGATTACACGGCGGAAGCATTGTCTGTAAATCCTTTTCCGAATGCACAGTGCGCTGCAGGCGGTGCAGATACGGTGGAAATTGATCCGCATACCATGGAAAGCCGTATTGTAAAAGGACTGTATTTTGCAGGAGAATTACTGGATATTGACGGAATCTGCGGAGGATATAATCTGCAGTTTGCCTTCAGTTCCGGCTATATCGCAGGGCGAAGTGCCGGCGGAAGAAAGGAAACGGTATGATCAAGATAAATCAGCTGAAGCTGCGCGTTCTGGAGCCGACGGAACGGCTGAAACCAAGGGTTCTGAAACTGCTCGGTCTGAGAGAGGATCAGCTCCGCTCTTTTACCATAGAAAGACGTTCTATTGATGCCCGTAAAAAACCGGACATTTTTTTTACATATACTGTTGCTGTGGAGACAGCCATAAAAGACGAAAAATCCTTTGTGCTGCATCTCCGTAATAATGATGTTACCTATGCGGACAAGATCGTATATCAGGAGCCGCGTATATCATCTGCTGTTATTTCCGGAAAGCCGCTCCGGACCTATTTCCAGGAAGAGGAGAATCGTCCGGTTGTAGTGGGGTTCGGACCTGCCGGAATGTTTGCGGCGCTGCTCCTAGCGCGTGCCGGCATGCGGCCGGTTGTTTATGAGCGGGGCGGCAGTGTGGAGGAAAGAATCATGGATGTCAGTCTGCTCTGGAAAGAGGGTATCCTGAATCCGGACTCCAATCCGCAGTTCGGCGAGGGCGGCGCCGGTACATTTTCGGATGGAAAGCTGAATACGCTGGTAAAGGATAAAGACGGAAGAAGCAGATTCGTATTGAACACGTTTGTAAAACACGGAGCGGATCCGGAGATTCTGTATGATGCAAAGCCGCATGTCGGGACAGACCATCTGGTGCGGATAGTAAAAGGAATCCGAGAGGAAATACTTTCTCTCGGCGGTGAAATTCATTTCCATCATATATATCACTATAATGGGGAGAAAAACGTAATTCTTGCAATCGGGCATTCCTCACGGGATACCTATGAAGAACTTTACAGGGCAGGGCTGCAGATGGAAGCAAAGGATTTTGCAATGGGTTTCCGTGTCCAGCATCCGCAGACGATGATCAATGAAGCCTTATACGGAAAAACAGATGCAAAGACGCTGGCTGCACTTGGTCCGGGTGCCTATAAGGTGACACACAGCCTGAGAAACGGGCGGGGCGTTTATTCTTTCTGCATGTGTCCCGGCGGATATGTGGTCAATTCATCTTCCGAGCCGGGAGAAACCTGTATCAATGGCATGAGCTATCATAACCGTGACAGCCGGAATGCGAATGCTGCCATTATCGTGACCGTCAGGAAATCAGATTTTGACGGAGACCGGAATCCGCTTGGCGGCATTGCATTGCAGCGTGAGGTTGAGAGAAGAGCCTATGCACTTGCAGACGGCAGAATTCCGATTGAATATTACGGAGATTTTTACAAAGAGGTAAAGGGCAGACCGCATCCGGCAGAAACAGACGGGCACGGCAGGAGAAACGGAATTGAACCTGAAATAAAGGGTGCCAGTCAGATGGCTTCTCTTGCCGGAATTTTCCGCTTTGACAAGGACAGTCCTTTTGCCGCTTTAAATGACTATAATAATTCTTTTATAGAGGGAATGGAGGGATTTGCAAAGCAGATCCGCCGCTTTGACCGGCCGG
>CAZPEW010000252.1:0-1501 GCA_964585695.1 uncultured Lachnospiraceae bacterium | reverse complement strand
AATCCTCGCCGGTGTGGAAGCAAGAACCTCCAGCCCGGTCAGGATCCCGAGAAATGAGAACATGGTTTCGAATATTCCGGGTATGTATCCCTGCGGTGAGGGCGCAGGCTATGCGGGCGGCATAACCTCGGCAGCCATGGATGGCATGAAAGCAGCTGAAGCTCTTGTAAAACAGTATGAAACATTGTAAACTTAAGTGTTTGAAATTTAAGCTGTAAGGAAATGATTATGAACAATATTGAATTAAGAAAAACCTTTGCCGATAAAAAACGCATCGTTATAAAGGTCGGCTCTGCCAGTATTACGCATGCCGAAACAGGTGAGCTTTATCTTTCCAAGATTGAAAAGCTTGTACGGGTTCTCTCTGATCTGAAGGGAGAAGGCAAAAGCGTAATTCTTGTATCATCCGGAGCCATAGCTACAGGAAGACAGGCACTCGGAATACGCAGGAAACCAAGAAGCATGGCTGAGAAGCAGGCATTCGCGGCAGTAGGACAGGCCAAGCTCATGATGACCTATCAGAAGCTGTTTTCGGAATACAGTCAGACTGCTGCGCAGCTGCTGCTTACAAAAAATATCATGGTAAATCCGGAGTCGAGGAAAAATGCGGAAAACACCTTCCATGAGCTCGCAAAACTGGGAACCATTCCTGTCGTAAATGAAAATGATACGATATCTACAAGCGAAATCTCACAGGTCGAGACCTTCGGCGACAATGACCAGCTTGCCGCTATTGTAGGTGCCATAACCAAGGCGGATCTTGTGATCCTGCTTTCCGATATTGACGGAATGTATACGGATGATCCCAGGAAAAACCCGGATGCCGCATTTATTGAATATGTGCCGGTTATCAATGACCGGATTCTTTCTATGGGCAAGAGCGAATCCGGATCGGATGTAGGTACCGGAGGCATGAGTTCCAAGCTTTCTGCGGCAAGGATTGCAACCGATTCAGGGGCGGATATGGTTATTACCAAATTTGATACAGCTGATGTTATCAGTGATATTGTGCACGGCAGAAACGTAGGTACTGTATTTGCAGCACATAAAAACGAAAACTTTAATTTATTACAATACATAGAGGAAATGGAAACCAGATGATTACAGAAAAAGAAGTAGCAAGAATCAATGAACTTTACCACAAATCAAAAACCGACAAGGGACTTTCCGAGGAAGAAAAAGCAGAGCAGAAGACACTGCGCAGACAGTATATTGATGCTGTAAAAGAAAATCTAGGTGTATATTTAAAGGACATCAAGGAAAATTCCGGTGCTTCTGATGGTGCAGACCATATGGATCAGGCAGTCACACTTGAACAGAAGAATACCAGCGAGGATATGAAATCAGAATAAAGGAGCCATAATGACAGACCTGGTGGAACTTGGCAAAAAGGCACGGGAGGCAGCATTCGCGCTTGCCGTACTGACAACAGATGAAAAAAACCGCGCACTTTCCCTCGTATCAGCCGAGCTGAATGAAGAAGCAGAGGAAATACTCGCGG
>CAZPEW010000251.1:0-4099 GCA_964585695.1 uncultured Lachnospiraceae bacterium | reverse complement strand
GAGTTCCTCAGCAGCTATCTTAATAAAATGCAGGCTGACAAGGCGCTGGGACTCGGCACCGAGGATGGCGGCAGGACCATTATTGTGGATTACGGCGGTGCGAATGTAGCAAAGCCTCTGCATGTCGGGCATCTGCGTTCGGCCGTGATCGGCGAGGCTATCAAGCGTATGGCGCTCCGCATGGGCAATAACGTAATCGGCGATGTACATCTTGGAGACTGGGGTCTCCAGATGGGACTGATTATTACAGAGCTGGAGGACAGGGGCAGGCTTGGACAGAACTTCACCATTTCCGAGCTGGAAGAAATTTATCCTTATGCGTCCAAAAAGGCCAAGGAAAAAGATGAAAACGGAAATCTTGTGAATGCGGATTACGCAGAGCGTGCGCATGAGGCAACGAGGAAGCTCCAGGAGGGTGATCCGGTTTACCATAAGGTGTGGGAACAGATCATGCGTGTTTCCGTAGAGGATTTAAAGAAAAACTACGGCAATCTGGATGTGCATTTTGACCTCTGGAAGGGAGAGTCTGATGCGCAGAAATATATTCCGGGTCTCATCCAGGATCTGATCGACAAAAAACTTGCCTATGAATCCGAGGGCGCACTGGTTGTAGATGTTACGGATCCGCAGGATCCGAAGGAAATACCGCCGTGCATGGTCCGCAAGTCAGACGGTGCCGCACTGTATGCGACCTCCGATCTCGGCACGATCCTCGAGCGTGAGAAGCTTTACCATCCGGATACGTATATTTATATTGCGGACAGCCGGCAGGCACTGCATTACACCCAGTTTTTCCGTGTGGCAAAAAAGGCCGGTTTTGTGCGCCCGGACACGGTGCTCCGCTATATCGGTTTCGGTACGATGAACGGTAAGGACGGGAAACCGTTCAAGACCAGAGAGGGCGGTGTGCTGCGTCTGGAGAAGCTGATTGCAGAGACCGATGAAAAGGTTCTTGCGCGCGTAAAGGAATCCAGAGGAGATGAAATCACGGCAGAGGAAGCTGCGTCCATTTCCAGAATTGTAGGACTTGCAGCTCTGAAGTATGGAGATCTTTCCAACCAGGCAACCAAGGATTATATTTTTGATCTGGACAAATTCACGGCATTCGAGGGAAATACCGGACCATATATCCTCTATACGATCGTCCGGATCGCAAGCATCCTCCGGAAATACAGGGAGAGTCTGCCGGATGCCGGAAGCATCAGCGGCGGCGAGCTGGAGGGCTTCCTCACATACTTTGATGCACATGCAGCGGAGTACCGGATCCGTCCGATCGGCAATGCGAATGGACGCACCCTGGAGACGGAGCTTTCCCGTTTCAACGGCGAGATGATCAATGCATGGAATGAACTGGCGCCGCACAAGCTCTGCTCCTATATTTATGACATTTCCAATGCCTTTAATTCCTTCTATCATGATGTGAAGTTCCTGGCAGAGGAGGATGAGGAGCAGCGGAAGGGATATATTGCGCTTCTGGTGCTGACCTATCGTGTTCTGAACGACTGTATCCACACGCTGGGCTTTGCTGCACCGGAGAGGATGTAATCAGATAAACGCGACGGAATCGTCCGGATAAAAAACGGAAAGTGAGGATTTGCGGCAGAATGAAATATTTTATTGCGAGTGATATCCATGGCTCCGCCTACTGGTGCGGACAGATGCTTGAAAGGTACAGGGAATCCGGCTGTGAGCGTATGATTCTCCTCGGCGACATTCTTTATCACGGTCCGCGCAACGATCTCCCGCGCGATTATGCACCGAAGCAGGTTATTGCCATGCTGAATCCGCTTAAGAATCAGATCTGGGCAGTGCGCGGCAACTGTGAGGCAGAGGTGGACCAGATGGTTCTGGATTTCCCGGTGATGGCGGATTATGCTGTCCTGGTACTGAACGGACACACGATTTATGCAACGCACGGGCATCACTATAATGAAGAGGTACTTCCGCCGCTCTCGGACGGAGACGCACTGCTGCACGGCCATACGCATGTGCTGAAGGCAGAAGCACTCACAAAGGACGGACTCCGCTTCTATCATCTGAATCCGGGCTCGGTAGCTATTCCTAAAAACGGCAATCCGAATACCTACGCCATTCTGGACGGAGATGTGTTCCGTATTCTGGATTTTGAGGGAAATACTGCAGCGGAAATCAGGCTCTGACGGCATCATACAGATAAATTAAAAATACAGAACAGAAAAAATGAATAAATATAGAAGTATTTACAGATACCCCGGCAGGAAACTGCCGGGGTATAGTAATATATTGCAATTAATAGTAAAATATTATCATCCATTTGTGCATTATTGACAAATCCTGAAATCTACGATATATTGTTACATGTTTAACAAATAACTTTTGAAAAAGAAATTTATGCAAGAATCTTCACTTCCGCAAACCGGTGAGTGAGGGTGCAGCTGTAATTTTTATTTGGAAAAGGAGATAATTGTATGGTTAACAGAATCGTTTTGAACACTGTTTCTTATCACGGCAAGGGAGCAATCAATGAAATTACGGGGATTGCAAAAACAGAGGGCTTTACCAAAGTCTTTGTATGCTCTGATCCGGACCTTGTGAAATTCGGCGTTACAAAGAAGGTAACAGACCTTCTGGATAAGGCAGGCATCCAGTATTCCCTGTATTCCAATATCAAGCCTAATCCGACCATCGAGAATGTACAGTCCGGTGTAAAGGCATTCAAGGAAGCAAAAGCAGATTCCATTATCGCAATCGGCGGCGGTTCTTCCATGGATACAGCCAAGGCAATCGGTGTCATCATTGAGAACCCGGAGTTTGAGGATGTCCGTTCTCTTGAGGGCGTCGCTCCTACAAAGAATCATGCAGTAAAGACCATTGCTGTTCCTACAACAGCCGGTACAGCTGCTGAGGTTACCATCAACTATGTTATTACGGATGTTCAGAAGGAAAGAAAGTTCGTATGTGTAGATACACATGATATCCCTGAGTATGCAGTTGTTGATCCGGATATGATGTCCTCCATGCCTAAGGGTCTGACAGCCTCTACCGGCATGGATGCACTGACACATGCTATCGAGGGCTATACCACAAGAGCAGCCTGGGAGCTTACCGATATGTTCCATCTGGAAGCAATCAAGCTGATTTCCCGGAATCTCCGCGGTGCAGTGCAGAATACACCGGAAGGCCGCGAGGGTATGGCAATGGCACAGTATATTGCAGGTATGGGATTCTCGAATGTCGGTCTGGGCATCGATCATTCGATGGCGCATACACTTTCTGCTCATTATGATACGCCGCACGGAGTTGCCTGTGCAATGTTCCTGCCGATCGTAATGGAATTCAACAAGGATTATACAGGCGAGCGCTACAGAGAGATCGCAAGAGCCATGGGCGTTGCAGATGTTGACAGCATGTCCCAGGAGGAATACAGAAAGGCAGCCATCGATGCTGTCAGGAAGCTCTCCAAGGATGTCGGCATTCCAGAGAAGAACGAGAGAATCAGAGAAGAGGATCTCGACCAGCTCGCAAAGGATGCACTTGCAGATGCATGCTATCCTGGAAATCCAAGAGAAGCAACCAAGGAGCAGGTTATTGCCATGTTCAGGCAGCTGATGTAATCAGCGGCATGCAGCAGGCCTGCAAGGATGCCTGAGACAGAACCAGGACATCAAGACCTGAGCAGGCCCATTTCATTTCTGACGAATACATTTCATGATATCTTCCTCACAAAGACCCGCCCCGGGTTCGTTTAAAACGAATCCGGGGCGGGTCTTTTATTGATGTGCGCCCGGCGGCGATGCGGCGATGCAGCGGGGGCAGCCGATGCTGCGTCTGTACTGCAGCAGACGGTGTGTCCGGGGGCATCCGGCAGTATGTGCCGGTCGGAAAAGCAGGTACCGCCGGAACAGTATTTACGGAATCAATACATTGTTCTGCGTCTGATTTTTACATGCATCTCTTATACTGCCTTTATGGAAAGGAGAAGAGAAGAGATGTCAGAGATACGAATCAGGAATCTTTCAAAAACATATAAAAACGGTGTTCAGGCTGTCAGAAATTTTAACCTGCAGGTTGAGAAAGAAGATATTGCGGTTCTGGTCGGACCTTCAGGGTGCGGAAAAAC
>CAZPEW010000250.1:0-4128 GCA_964585695.1 uncultured Lachnospiraceae bacterium | reverse complement strand
GGCGTTTTCATATCATTTACCAGTACGGCAACGATCAGCCGGTCTACCATTCTGGAACTTCTCTCAATGATATCAAGGTGGCCCAGCGTTACAGGATCAAAGGAACCCGGATAAATCGCAGTTTTCATTATTTCTCCTTAAAAAAGACATGCTTGTTTGTCTTATAGTTTTTCTCACGGGTGATTTCGTATCCATAGGATTCGATGTCCGAGAGATCATCATGGAGATCTGCTTCAACGATAAAGATGGTGTTTTCATCCACAAAGCTCTGCTCCCGCATCAGCATCATGGCTTTCCTTTCCAGCCCCTTATTGTACGGCGGATCCAGAAACACAATTCCGAAGTGATAATCCCGGCTGCGCAGCTGATTGATGACAGACATATAATCGCCTGCGATGACATAAGAACGGTCCTCAAACTTTGCATGGCGGATATTCTCCTCAATCACGCTGACTGCCTTTTTGTTATTGTCCGCAAATACAGCCCTGCGTGCACCGCGGGACAGCGCCTCAATACCGATGCCGCCGGAGCCGGCAAACAGATCCAGGAACTCCGTACCCGGAACGGAAAACTGTATCATATTGAAAAGGGTTTCCTTGATCCGGTCCGTTGTCGGTCTCGTATCCAGGGAATCAATGGTTTTGAGTGTCAGGCTTCTGGCACTTCCGGCAATTACTCTCATAGTTTTTCTCCTGTCGTTTATAACTGTACTGTCAGTACGTGCGGTCTGCTGTATCACCATGCAGGTCTGGAATGTCTCTGCTGTCTGCTGATTCTGATGGCTGTAATTATAATGTATAGCTTTCCGTGAGGTATTCGTCAAGGCGTTTCCGCAGTTCTGTATTTTCCGGAAGCGACAGATCCCGGTCCGAATGCAGGATAAACCCGGCGTCCTCAGCAGATTGTCTCAGGAGCTCGCGGTCTTCATAAATGTCTGCAATCGTAAAGTCCAGCGCGCCTGACTGGCGGATTCCAAAGATATCGCCCGGTCCGCGGAGCCGCAGATCCTCCTCTGCGATGCGGAAGCCGTCATTGGATCCGGCCAGAATTTTAAGCCGTTCCCGGCTCAGCTTCGAATGCTGTGTATCCACAAAAATACAGTAGCTCTGCTGCGCTGACCTCCCTACTCTGCCCCGCAGCTGGTGCAGCTGCGCAAGCCCGAAACGCTCGGCATTCTCCACGAGCATGACGGTGGCATTCGGGACATCCACTCCGACCTCTACCACCGTTGTGGACACCAGAATATCAATTTCCTTCTGCAGGAACCGCTCCATGATTTCATCTTTTTCTCTGGGCTTCAGCTTGCCGTGCAGACACGCGATCCGGATACCGTCCGGAAAAATTCCGCGGAGTTTTTCTGTATAATCCGTAACATTTTCAAGCTCCAGCGTATCATTTGCTTCCACCATCGGACAGATCACATAGGCCTGCCGGCCCTTCCTGATCTCATCCAGAATAAATCTGTAGGCATTCGGACGGTAATTCTCATCCACAACAGCATTGCGGATCGGGAGACGGTCCGCCGGCAGCTCCGTAATCCGCGAAACCTGCATATCTGCATACAGAAGCATGCTCAGCGTACGTGGAATCGGTGTTGCAGACATCACAAGCACATGCGGCCGTTCTCCTTTCCCGGACAGTTCCTTCCGCTGGTTCACGCCGAAGCGGTGCTGCTCATCTGTAATAACCAGTGCCAGCTTGTCATAGGTGATTTTTTCCTGAAACAGTGCGTGCGTGCCGACAATAATATCTGCCTCGTGATTTCTGATCTGATCGTAAATTTCCTGCCTTTCGCCTGCCTTCATGGAGCCGGTAACCAGAACCGCTCTGTACGGGAAACGGTATTTTTCCAGAAGCTTTACAATCTTTGCATAATGCTGCGCTGCAAGTATCTCTGTCGGAGCCATCAGTGCCGATTCAAAACCGGCTGCTGCTGTCTCCAGTATGGCAATCACAGCGATGATTGTCTTGCCGGAGCCCACATCCCCCTGCAGGAGACGGTTCATGACATAGCCGGAACGCATATCCTTACGGATTTCCTCTGCAGCCTTGCTCTGTCCCGCTGTAAGTTTAAACGGAAGCTCTCTGATAAAAGCATCTGTCCTTTTGTCTTCCGGCACTCTGAAACGCGATTTCAGATCCTCCGCATTCTGCTTCTTGACAGAAAGCGCCAGCGAGAAAAGAAAAAGCTCATTATATGCAAGCCGGCTCCGTGCTCTCCGGAAGTCCTCCTCGCTGTCCGGAAAATGCATTCTGCGGACTGCATCTTCCATCGACGGCAGCTTCCTGTTGTAAAGGACCGACGGCGGTACAAAATCCGGCCGTAACGGACAGACCGCGAAGGCCTGCTCCACTGCCTTGCGGATCAGCGCATTCGAGAGGCCTCTGGTCTGTGCATAAACCGGTTCCAGCGTGCCTGTTTTCTTTTCATAATCTTCCGGCGTGTAAAATCTGGGCTGCGTCATGCAGAGTCCCTGCTGGTTCCGTGTCACCTTGCCTGTAAAAACCAGAATGCTGCCTGCTTTCAGCTGTTTCCGGAGGAACGGCGCATTGAACCAGACCAGCTTAAGCTTGCCTGTAAGCTCCCGGACATAAGCAGTCACAATGCATCTGCCATGCAGATTTACAATCGTGGCATCTTTTTCAAGAAGTCCCCTGACAGCCGCAGTCTGCCCCTCCTCCAGTGTTCCGATCGGAACCGGCGGTGCAAAGGAAATATACGCATTCGGAAAATAATATAAAAGATCACCGGGGGTGTGCACCCCCAGCTTTTCAAAAAGCTTTTCCGTTTTAGGGCCGATACCCTTAAGATCCTTTAATTCCATGCCTCGCACGTGCTCCATAAAAATCTCGCAGGGCCTGAACACAAGCCCTGCGAGCGATACTTACTGTAACTTATTCCACGGAAATGAAATAATAATAGATCGGCTGTCCGCCGTACTGGAGTTCCGTCTCTATTTCCTTGTAATCCGAACGGATGGAAGCTGCAAGCTTATCGGCATCCTCTTTTGATACGTCACTTCCATAGTAAAGTGTAATGATCTCGGAATCATCTGTGATCATTTCCTCAACTGCCTTATGTACAGCCTTGCTGATATCCTTTTCCACCGCAAGCAGTCCCTCATCGCCGAGTGCCATGATATCGCCTTCCTTGATTTCATGTCCCTCAATCGTCGTATTCCTGACTGCATAGGTTATCTCCGCAGAGCTCACCATCGAAATGGCATCCGTCATTGCTTCGATATTCTCCTCCGCACTGAGATCCGGGCTGAAGCTGATCATTGCGGTAACGCCCTGCGGGATCGTCTTGGTCGGAAGTACATGAAGCTCCTTGTCCTCTATGATGTCTTTGGCCTGGTTTGCCGCAAGAATAATGTTCTTATTATTAGGAAGAACAAAAACATGTCTTGCGTTTACCTTTTCTGCAGCTTCAAGAATATCCTCTGTAGACGGGTTCATAGTCTGTCCGCCCTCGATGACATAATCCACACCGACACCGCGGAAAATCTCGCTCAGTCCGTCGCCTGCGGAAACGGAAATAAATCCGAATTCCTTTTCCTCTGCCTTGTCAGCCGCTTCCGGCTCCCCGGCCTTTTCCGTTTCCTGAGAAGCTGTCTCCTGCTGCTCCAGCTTTTCCATTGCGGCAATCTTGGAAGCATCCTTGATCAATGTTTCATGATGCTCAAGCCGCATGTTGTCTACCTTCATCTTGGAAAGGAAGCCCATGGTAAGACCCTTTTCAAAGGCATTTCCCGGATGATTGGTATGTACATGCACCTTGATGACTTTTTCATCCGAGAAGCAGACAATGGAATCACCGACCTCATTCAGCCAGCTGCGGAGGGAATCGACCTCTTCGTCTGCAAACTCATGATCTCCGTTAACCATAAACTCCGTGCAGTAGCCGAACTTGATATCCGCAGTGGAAATCTCACCTCTGGATTTCCGTCCGGTCTCTGCAGCTGCAGAAACAGGTGCTTCCGCACCCTCAATGGAAAGATCCACAGCTTCGCCCTTAAGAGACTGCAGCGCGCCTTTTATGACGGTCATCAGTCCCTCTCCGCCGGAATCCACAACACCTGCTTCCTTTAATACCGGAAGCATTTCCGGTGTTCTGGCAAGTACTTC
>CAZPEW010000249.1:3842-4149 GCA_964585695.1 uncultured Lachnospiraceae bacterium | reverse complement strand
AAAAAAGGCCTGCCGCACTGTTGTCCAGTGCAGCAGCCCCGTATCTGCCGGATATCCGTATACTTTCTTCAGATGACCTCCAGCCGTTTTTCATACTTGCCGATAATGTTATCGGAAGATACAACAAATGCAAACGCTGACGGATCAAGAGTATTTACATATTTTTTCAGATAATGAAATTCATATTTATTTACGACGATCATGTGGACCAGCTGACCCTGGCCGGTATATTCTCCCCAGCCGTTCCAGCTCGTAACGCCTCTGCCCATGGCCCGGGTCAGTCTGCTGCCCAGTTCCGGATCCTTTG
>CAZPEW010000249.1:0-3832 GCA_964585695.1 uncultured Lachnospiraceae bacterium | reverse complement strand
AATGCCGTCATATTGATATTCTGGTAATGCACCCTGTCGAGTACAAGTGCTGCTGCAAAAGAAAAGACTATGGAGTATGCAGCTGTTTCGATATCATACTTCCAGGCTGCAAACAGATAAATCCCGAAATTGATCAGGAAGCTGATCTTACCGACACTGATCTCAGGATATTTTTTGGCACATACCATGCCGATAATATCCGTGCCGCCTCCTGATCCGCCTTCCCGTAAGGAAAGCCCTACTCCGTAGCCTGCGATACAGCCGCCTGCAATACAGTTTAAAAGCGCATCGCTGAAAACCGGTGCCGACGGTGCAGGAAGGAAAGTCATCAGTGCGGACTGGATAAAAACAGCGATCACCGTACGCAGCATAAACTTTTTTCCGATATACCGGTATCCTATGACTGCCAGCGGAATATTCAGGAGCCAGGAAATAATGCCCGTAATATCAACATGATCCGATATCTCCAGCCCCAGAACCCCTGTAAGCGCAAGCTTGATCAGCTGTGCTATCCCCGTAAAACCTCCGCTGTAAAGATGGCCGGGTACTAGAAAAAACCGGTACGAGACCGAAAACAGGATTACTCCGGATATGACATAAGCCATATGCATCCCTTCACTGTCACGCACCGATTTTTTCATTTTATATTTCCCCGAATGTTTTCAGATTTCACTGTATTTCCCGGAAATCAATACTCCAGTTTCCACATGTATCTCCGCATTGTAAGCGGATGATTTCTCAGATCAGAAATATGCTCGGCATAAACCCGCAGCACTGCGCTGACAACCATCGGATTGAAATACTCTTTTACAGATTCCGGAAGAGAACCTACACCGTAATCCTTGCCGTCAATCACTGTCGTCAGGGCATTGAATCTCTGGAGGAATGTAAGCGCTCTTGTATCCAGCGCTCTTGTAGGTCCGTCATTCATTATAATAATAAACGGCACATTTTTATCTACGATCTCAAACGGTCCATGGAAAAATTCTCCGTCATGGAAGGTTCCGGAATTAATCCACTGCATCTCCATCATGAGACAAAGTGAAAATGTATATGCAACGCACTGTGAAGGACCGGAGCTCATCGTATAGACAACAGGCGCATCCTTATAAGCCTGTGCGAATGCCTCTGCCGCCGGGCCTACGTGCTTTACGGCATTTTCAATGATGTCATCAATCATTCCGAGTGCCTTTTTCATATCCTCATAATGATCATAGCCTTCATAAGCCCTGAGAATTTCCGCCGCAATCCAAAGTGTATAATTCATCTTCTCCAGCTTGGCTGCATAGTTCTTTTCAAACCCATGTACAAGAACATACTTTGCATTCCTGGCAAGCGGCGAATCTGCCTTGTGTGTGACAGCAATAACATGTGCGCCCAGCTCTCCGGCAAGTCTCGCAGCCTCAACCGTCTCCGGTGTGTTGCCGCCCAGCGAACAGGTAATGACAATGGCGCTTCCGTCTACTGCTGCAGGTGTGGCATGTACAAATTCATTCGCCGTATAATGTCCGATCCTCAGTTTCCTGGAATTTTTCTCAAGAAAATATTTTGCAGGATAAAGCTCTGCTTTGGATGCACCGCATCCTACAAAATAAACAGATTTAATCTCCGGTGCTTCTTTTTTGATTGCTTCAATAATTTCTTCTGGCTGCATAATTACTCCCCTTTCAATGCTGATCACTGTTTTCAGTGCTTCGATTTGTTACTGTTCATATATAACAATATAATACATATAATTTATTTAGTCAATACATTATATGACAATTAAATTTTATAACCTTTTCCGCCGCTTCGTTTTCCATAAGCGCAGGAAAATCATCCAGCTTTTCCAGTTCAAAATCAGCCTTGCTTCTGTCAAAGCCAAAACGGTTATCAATCAGTGCATACACCCGCATTCCGGCTGCATGTGCGGCTTCTATGCCGGCAGTTGAATCTTCAATTACCGCACAGTCCCGCGGCAGGATCTGCAGTGTTTCTGCTGCTTTCAGATAAATATCCGGCGCCGGCTTTGGTCTCTCAAGATCCTCTCCGCTGACGACGTAATCCATTTCATCAAAGATTCCCACTGCTTTTAATATGCGGACAACCTTTTCATAGGCAGTCGAAGAAGCCACTGCTGTCTTTATGGATTTCTGCTTTGCCGTATGCAGGATATTTCTGACTGCCGGGCGGAACAGTGCGGTGTAATCGGGTTCCGGTGCATGCAGTGGTCTCCAGTTTCTGTTATAATCCTCCATCACCTCCTGCCCTGTTTTTCCGGTTCCGGCAACAGATGCCACAATTTCCCATACATCCTTTTTCCCGCGTCCGATTACAGCATTCAGATCCTCAGAAACAGCTGACGGATTAAACTGCTGTACATATTGCAGCAGGGGTTTATGATACACACCTTCCGTATCGACAATGACCCCGTCCATATCAAAAATCACTGCTTTCATCCCGGTCCTTTCCTTGCCTCAGCCCTTTACGGCACCGGCCGTGAGACCGCGTACAAACTGCCTGGACATGGACATAAACAGAATGATCAGCGGAAGCGAAGCGATAATCAGACCTGCCAGTGTTGTCGTGTAATCAATTTTCAAGTCTCCCTTAAAAGTCATCAGTCCGATCGGGATCGTCTGGATCGCCTTGTTGTTTAAAAAAACATTCGCAAACAGGAATTCATTCCATACGAAATTCAGATTGACAATTGCACAGGACGCAAATACCGGTTTGCTGATCGGTACAATGATTTTGGTGAAAATCTGGAGACTGTTATAGCCGTCTACTATTGCAGCTTCCTCCAGTTCTTTCGGAATGGAGATAAAATATGAACGCATGAGAAACACGGTAAACGGTATTCTGAAGGCAATATACGGAAGAATGACAGCCCAGTAGGTGTTGTATATTTTAACAGCCTTAAGAATCTTATACAGCGGAACCAGTGCCACCTGCTCGGAAAGTGCCATGCCTCCCAGTACGATAATAAAAATCACGCCGGTTCCTTTGGCACGGAATCTTGTAAGCCCGTATGCAAGCAGGGAAGAAAGAACCAGAATTCCGATCAGCGAAGCCGCACTTACAAGAAGGGAATTTCCGAAATCCCGGTACAGTCCCAGATTCCATGCTTTCAGATAATTGCTGAACAGCCAGTGCTTCGGCAGTGCGAGGGAATTTTTAAACAGTTCCTGGTTTGTCTTCAGGGAATTCAGAATGATCCAGCAGATCGGCGCATAAATAATGACGCAGAGGAGGATACAAAGCAGGTTTAACAGAAGATGCGATATCCTGAACCTTTTTTTATTTTGCATATTGTCCTCCTTATTCCTGACCTGATCTGGTGATTTTCAGCTGAATGACAGAAAGCACTACCGTAATGACAAAGATAAATACACCTGCAACGGCTGCCATACCGAGCTCATCATGCAGAAAAGCTTCCTGGTACAGATACAGTCCAAGTACCTGCGAGCTTGTCCCCGGACCGCCGCTGGTTGTGGAATAAACCTCTGTATAAAGCTTGAATGCACCGATGACTGTGATGATGGTACATACAAGCAGCTGTTCCTTTGCCTGCGGAAGGAGGATAAAAAGCGCACGCTTGACAGGTCCGGCACCATCGATCGCTGCTGCCTCCACATAATCCCTGGAAACATTCTGGAAAGCGACAACCATGAGGAGTGTTATATAACCGGTAAACTGCCACTGGCTCATGGCAATGATGCAGTAAATCGCAAGCTTGGAATCGCCGAACCACGACTGTGTTTTAAGATGCATCAGTTTCAAAAGACTGTTCAGGAAACCTACATTCGGCTCATATATGAATGTTGCCATCAGACCTACCGCAACGAGAGAG